>NZ_JBRRDW010000002.1:0-180013 GCF_056759895.1 Stenotrophomonas sp. STEN038 | reverse complement strand
GTTGTGCCGCGCCGCTGCTGTGGGCGTGGGGAGCCCGCGACCCCCCGCCCGCGCTGTTTGGGACGGGCAAATACATTGGTTTTGCGTGTAAACCCCCTGCCGAGCATGGCTCGGCACTACATGTTGGGCTTTGCCGGGAAAGCCCCTGCCGAGCTTGGCTCGGCACCACCGGTGCCGGTCATCCTTGCTGGGCTGGCGGCAGGTATAATCACCGGTTCATTCGTTTCTGATGCGCCCGGGCGGGCGCCCCTGCCATGTCCGAAGTCGCCACCGAAGCCGCGCGCCGCCGCACCTTCGCCATCATCTCCCACCCTGACGCCGGCAAGACCACGCTGACCGAAAAGCTGTTGCTGTTCGGGGGCGCGATCCAGATGGCCGGCTCGGTCAAGGGCCGCAAGGCCGCCCGCCACGCCACCTCGGACTGGATGGCGCTGGAAAAGGAGCGCGGCATCTCGGTCACCTCGTCGGTGATGCAGTTCCCGTACGAAGGCAAGATCGTCAACCTGCTCGACACCCCCGGCCATGCCGATTTCGGCGAGGACACCTACCGCGTGCTCACCGCGGTGGACTCGGCGCTGATGGTGATCGACGTGGCCAAGGGCGTGGAAGAACGCACCATCAAGCTGATGGAAGTCTGCCGCCTGCGCGACACCCCGATCATGACCTTCATCAACAAGCTCGACCGCGAGGGCAAGGACCCGATCGAGTTGCTGGATGAAGTGGAAACCGTGCTCGGTATCCAGTGCGCCCCGGTCACCTGGCCGATCGGCATGGGCACGCGCCTGAAGGGCGTGGTGCACCTGCTGACCGGCGAAGTGCATCTGTACGAACAGGGCCGCAATTTCACCCGTCAGGATTCGACCATCTTCCCGTCGCTGGATTCGCCCGGCCTGGCTGAGAAGATCGGCGAGAAGATGCTGGCCGACCTGCGCGACGAACTGGAACTGGTGCAGGGCGCCAGCCATCCGTTCGACGTCGAGGCCTACCTGGCCGGCAAGCAGACCCCGGTATTCTTCGGCTCGGGCGTCAACAACTTCGGCGTGCAGCCGCTGCTGGACTTCTTCGTCGAGCACGCACCGGCACCGCAGACCCGCGCCACCACCGGCCGCGACATCGCGCCGCAGGAAGACAAGCTGACCGGCTTCGTGTTCAAGATCCAGGCCAACATGGACCCGCAGCACCGCGACCGTGTCGCGTTCATGCGCGTGTGCTCGGGCAAGTTCACCGCCGGCATGAAGACCTTCCACGTGCGTACCGGCAAGGAGATGAAGCTGGCCAACGCGCTGACCTTCATGGCCAGCGACCGCGAGATCGCCGCCGAGGCATGGCCGGGCGACGTGATCGGTATCCACAACCACGGCACCATTTCCATCGGTGACACCTTCACCGAAGGCGAAGCAGTCACCTTCACCGGCATCCCCAACTTCGCCCCGGAACTGTTCCGGCGCGCCCGTCTGAGGGATCCACTCAAGCTCAAGCAGCTGCAGAAGGGTCTGGCGCAGCTGTCGGAAGAGGGTGCCACCCAGTTCTTCCGCCCGCTGATGAGCAACGACCTCATCCTCGGTGCGGTCGGCGTGCTGCAGTTCGACGTGGCCGCCTACCGGCTGAAGGACGAATACGGCGTGGAAGCGGTGTTCGAGCCGGTCTCGGTCAATACCGCACGCTGGATCAGCTGCAGCAATGCGAAGAAGCTGGAAGAGTTCCGCGAGAAGAACGCAAGCAATCTCAGCATCGATGCCGCAGGCCACCTGGTCTATCTGGCACCCACCCGGGTCAACCTGCAGCTGGCCCAGGAACGCGCACCGGACGTGCGTTTCTCCGCAACCCGTGAAGCAGCCCACACGGTTTCGGTTGCCTAGGTCTGATGGCGGCGTGCATACGCCGCCGTTCGGGGTGATGATAGCCAGCTCCGGGCCTCCCCCTCAGCTCGCGCCATTACCCGCCATGACTGCAACAGCCGCATCGATACGCGAAGAAGTCGCCAGCGCCCTCACCCATGGTCTGGGCGCGGTCAGCGCACTGGCCGGTGGCGCCGTACTCATCACCCTCGCCGCCATCTATGGCGATGGCTGGCAACTGGCCAGCGCGATTGTCTTCGGCGTGGCACTGTTGCTGCTGTACACCGCCTCCACCCTGTACCACGCCATCCAGCACCCGGTGGCCAAGGGCCGGCTGAAGATCTTCGACCACTGCGCGATCTATATCCTGATCGCCGGCACCTACACCCCGTTCACCCTGATCGGCCTGCGCGGCCCCTGGGGCTGGGGGCTGTTCTCCGCGATATGGGCGCTGGCCGTGTTCGGCGTCATCTTCAAACTGTTCTACACCGGCCGCTTCAAGAAGCTCTCCACCGCGATCTACATCGCCATGGGCTGGCTGGTCATCGTCGCGATCAAGCCCATGTGGGCCTCGCTGGATGGCTGGACCTTGAGCTGGCTGTTCGGCGGCGGCGTGTTCTACACCCTGGGCACGGTGTTCTACCACCGCGAACAGCTGCCCTACTCGCATGCGATCTGGCACCTGTTCGTCATCGCTGGCAGCGTCTGTCACTTCGTCTCGGTGACCGCGCAGATCCTGTAACCGCAACAGATCCGCCGTACCCGCCGGAAATCCCGGCAACACCCTGGCAACACCGTGTTCACATCGCGCCAATGCCCGATTCGCGCTACGTGAACACGGACCACGCCACGATGAGGCGTGACTACTTCCCCGCCCCCGGCCACGCCAGCAACGTCGCGCTGGCGATTGCAACGCCCCGGCAAGCGTGGCCAACGTTGGCTCATTGCCGCTGCGGCGGTGCTGATCGCGATCCTCGTGCTGATCCTGCTGTGGGACTGGAACTGGTTCAAAGGCCCGCTGGAACGTGCCGTGCAGGCCCGCACCGGCCGCGTCCTGCAGATCGGCAACCTGGACGTGGATCTGGGCCGCACCACCACCATTCGTGGCGACGACATCCGCTTCGCCAATGCCAGTTGGGCAAAACAGCCGCAGATGGCGAGCGCTGATCGCGTCGAATTGGATATCCGCATCTGGCCTCTGCTGCGCGGCAGTGTGCAGATGCCGGAGATTCGCCTGAGCCGCCCCGATGTGCTGCTGCAGACCGCGCCTCGCAAGGGCGAGCCTGGCAACTGGGACTTCCTTGGCAGTGGCGGTGGCGAACCGCCGCAACTCAAGCGCTTGCATATCACCGACGGCAAGCTGCAGTTCCTCGACGAACCCGGGCGCACCCGCGTTGACCTGACAGTACGCAGCGGCACGCCAAAACAGGCCGATACCGCACCTCCGGTGCTGATCGAAGGCAAGGGCCGCTGGCAAGGTGCTGCGTTCACCCTGAAAGGTGGCACGGAATCGCCATTGGAACTCAGCAACAGCGAGCACCCGTTCCGCATCCATCTCGATGCCCGCGCTGGCGCCACCCACGCCATCGCCAGCGGCACGCTGACTAATCCCTTCCAGTTCCAGGTATTCGACCTGCAGTTCCAGCTCAGCGGGCAGGATCTGGAAGACCTCTACCCGCTGATCGGCATCGCCATTCCCTCCTCGCCGCCTTATCGGCTGGACGGCCGACTGAAGCGCGAATACCAGCGTTGGCGCTACGAGAAGTTCAGTGGGCGCGTTGGTGATAGCGACCTGGCTGGCGATGTGGAAATCGATGTGGCCGGCGAACGCCCACGCCTGACTGCCAATCTGTTGTCCAAACGACTGGACTTCGACGATCTTGCAGGCTTCATCGGTGCACCACCGAAAACCGGCGGCACCGAATCGGCAAACGCCGAACAGAAGGCCGAGGCCGCACGACTTGCCGCAAAACCGACCCTGCTACCCGACAAACCCTATGACCTGAGCAAACTGCGCGCGATGGACGCCGATGTACGCTGGAAGGCACAGCACATCAGCGCGCCCAAACTGCCACTGGACGACATGGACGCGCACCTGTTGCTGGACAACGGACTACTGCGACTGGAACCGCTCAACTTCGGCGTGGCCGGCGGCGATATCCGCAGCACCATCCGCATGGATGCGCGGCGTCCGCAGATCAGCACCACACTCAATGCCAGCCTGCGCGGGGTCCAGCTCGGCCAGCTGTTCCCGGATGCCAAATTGGCGGAACAGGCCTCCGGCGGCATCAGCGGAAACATCCGCCTGAGCGGCAACGGCAACTCCATCGCCGCGATGCTCGGCAGCAGCAATGGCGATGTCGCTGTGGGCATGGGCCGCGGCCATATCGGTAACCTGCTGATGGAGCTGGCCGGGCTGGATGTGGCCGAGTCGCTGAAATTCCTCTTCACCGGTGACAAGCAGATTCCACTACGTTGCGCCTTCGGTGACTTCGATGTGCGTAACGGCCTGATGCAGTCGCGCGCACTGGCCTTCGACACCACCGACACGCTGGTTGTCGGTGAAGGCACGGTCAATCTCAAACAGGAGCAGTTGGACCTGTTGCTGCGCCCGCGCCCCAAGGATGTGAGCATCCTCGCCCTGCGCTCCCCGCTGCGTATCGGCGGCAGTTTCAAGGATCCGTCCTTCCGTCCGGACTTCAAGGCATTGGGCCTGCGTGGCGCGATCGCCCTGACCTTGGCCAGCATTGCCCCGCCCGCAGCGTTGCTGGCCACCATCGAAACCGGGCCAGGCAAGGATGCTGCGTGTGGCGGGCGCTACGCCAGGTAGCGCCAATCGACTCAGGTACCGGTGATGTATTGCTGCAGCTGACCCAGTTCAAGGCGCTGCGCCTCGATCACCGACTTGACCAAGTCGCCGATCGAAATCACGCCCACCACTTCATCGCCGTCCACCACCGGCAGATGGCGGATGCGTCGATTGGTCACCAGTTCCAGGCACTGTTCCACCGTCACCGACGACGCCACCGTGACCAGCTCGGCGGTCATGATGTCGCGCACCGGCGTGGTGGCCGAAGATCGGTCCATCAACACGATCTTTCGCGCGTAGTCACGCTCGGAAAGGATGCCGACAAGCGTGCGGCCGTCCATCACCAGCACCGCACCAATGCCTTTCTCGGCCATCAGGCGGATCGCCTGCACCACCGCCACATCCGGCGGTACGGCGTGGATCTCAGGGGACTTGGCCCCTAGCAACTGTCGAACGGTCTGCATGGCGTTCTCCTGCGCTGGTGGATGGGGCAGATACTGCCACGTTCCCCGGCTGCCAGGTATCAACCAGGTACAACGGCCGCTGTTTGGCCTCCATGTACATCCGCCCCAGGTATTCGCCGATCAGCCCCAGCGCGATCAGCTGCACCCCGCCCAGAAACAGGATCACTGCCATCATCGTCGGCCAGCCAGCAACGCGGTCACCATATAGGGCGGCCTTGCCGATCACCCATATCGCAAAACAAAAAGCACCTGCGGCGGTGAACAATCCCAGATAGGTCGCCACCCGCAATGGAGCGGTGGAGAAGCTGGTGATGCCTTCCAGCGCGAAGTTCCACAGCTTCCAGAAGCCGAATTTGCTTTTGCCGGCCAAACGCGGCTCGCGTCGATAAGGCAGCGCGACCCGGCTATAGCCAACCCAGCCAAACAGACCTTTCATGAAACGGTGACGTTCACGCAATTGCCGCAAGCCGGCCAAGGCACGCGCCGAAAGCAGGCGGAAATCACCGGTATCGGCCGGAATAGGCGTTTTCGACAAACGCCCCATCACCCGGTAGAAAGCCGCAGCGGTGAAACGCTTCAGCCAGCCATCACCGCCACGCTCCAAACGCGTGCCGTACACATCGTCATGACCTTGCTGCCACAGCGCGACAAACTGCGGAATCAACTCCGGCGGATCCTGGCCGTCAGCATCAAGCAGAATCACCGCACCTTCTTCGACGAAGTCCAGCCCTGCAGTCAATGCGGCTTCCTTGCCGAAGTTCCGCGACAAGCGCAGCACCGAGACCCGCGGCTCCTGCGCCGCCAGTTGCTGTATCACCGACCAGGTCCCATCGCTGCTGCCGTCATCGACGTACAAAATGCGACCATCGACCTTCCCGTCCAGAGCCTGCAACTGCGCACACAAGCGAGGGTGCAACTGCGGCAACGCCTCCTGCTCGTTGAAAGCAGTGATCAGCAGGGTCAGACGGTCTGGCGTACTCATCGGCAAAGTCTAACAACAGCCATGGGGTCAATTACCGTCGTCGACATAATCTGCCCCACCCAGCTGGCGCGCCTGCCGCTGGATCCAGGCGGCGCGGCGCTGCACATACGGCCCCGGCTTGGCCGCGTTGTAACGCCGCGGTGACGGCAAAACCGCCGCCAACCTCGCGCTCTCCGCTGGACTCAGTCGCGCTGCATCCTTGCCCCAATAAGCGCGCGATGCCGCCTGTACACCATAAATGCCGTCACCAAACTCGGCCACGTTGGCGTACATCTCGATGATCCGTTGCTTCGACCATAGCGCTTCGATCAGCATCGTGTACCAGACCTCCAGGCCTTTGCGCAGCCAGCTGCGCCCCTGCCACAGGAACACATTTTTTGCCGTCTGCTGACTGATCGTACTGGCACCGCGCAGGCGTCCACCGCGCTCGTTGTGCTTGCGTGCCTTTTCAATCGCCTGCAGGTCGAAACCGTTGTGCTCCGGGAAACGCTGGTCCTCGGCGGCCACCAACGATATCGGCACGCTGCGCGCCATCTGGTCCAGATCACGCCATTGGTAGCGGATGCGGAACTTCCAGTCCCCCTGCCCCAGCGCCTCCATCTGCCGGAACATCATCACCGTGGAAAACGGCGGGTCGACAAAACGCAGCACCACTACCTGCACCACGCTGAACACGACAAACACCACCGGCACCCACAGCAAACGCCGCAACCAGCGCTTCCGGCGCCCCGCCTTTGTCCCTGATTCCTGCCCCACCTTGAGCTCGGCCTGCTCCGCCCCCATTGATATCCACCTTGCAAAACCTTTTGTCCGGCGCATTATCCGGCACCGGCCCCACCTCGCGTAGATCCAACCCCATGACCGACACTTCCGACCTCCTTGTCCGCTTCCTCCTGCCCGCCGCCGGTGTACGCGGCGTCCATGTCCGGCTGGGCCAGAGCTGGCGCGAAATCCTGTCCCATGGCGACTACCCGGCGGCCGCCACGCGCCTGCTCGGTGAGGCCAGCGTGGCCTCTGCGCTGTTCACCGGACACACCAAGGTGGATGGCCGGCTGTCCATTCAGCTTCGCAGCAGCACCGCCCTGCGCGCGCTGTTCAGCGAATGCACCTCGGCCGGCACCCTGCGTGGCATCGCCCAGCTGAATGACGGCGAAGACGCCCCCTCCAGCCTGAGCGCCCTTGGCGAAGATGCCCTGCTCGCCATCACCATCGAGAACCCCGGCCTGGACCCGCGCGAACCGCAGCGCTACCAGAGCCTGGTCGCACTGACCGGCGACAGCCTGGACGAGGCATTCGAGGATTACTTCCGCCACTCCGAACAGTTGCCGACGCGTCTGTTGCTGGCCAGCAACGGTGAGCACGCCGCTGGCCTGCTGCTGCAGAAGCTGCCGGGTGACGAGGGTGACGAGGATGGCTGGATCCGCGCAGGCGCCTTGTTTGACACCCTCGGCCGCGATGAGCTGCTGGCCCTGCCGGGCAGCGAACTGCTGCACCGCCTGTTCCACGAAGAGAACCCGCAGCTGGTCGGCGACAAGGCCCTGAGCTTTGGCTGCTCCTGCTCGCGCGAACGGGTCAGCGCCATGCTGCAGTCGCTTGGCGAGGAGGAAGCCAGGGCCGCCGCCGAGCCCACCGGGCAGGTCGAAGTACGCTGCGAGTTCTGCGGTCAGGAATATCACTTCCCATTAGCAGAATTCGGCGTATTGTTCAGCTCTACACCGGCCAACCAGCCAGCTCCCGAGCGGCTGCAATAACGGTCCAGCGAGTTACGTTCTGGGGAGGGCGAAGACTTGTTAAGAAACCATAAACCGCATAGGATCGAGAACTCACGCGCCGGGAACTTCCTGGCGCCAACGGGGTCTTACTGAGTCCATGAACGCCTTACTCCGCCTACCGCTTGCCCTGATGATCGCCTTTGGCGTGGTCACGGGCGCGCATGCACAGAGCAAGCCGCGAGCCGTGGACAGCACCGTGTTGCCGGTTTGGAACCGCGGTAGCGGCAAGGTCGAAGCCCTGCTCTATCTGGAGCCCACCGGCACCCAGAACGTCGGCGCACGCTGGAATTTCGGCCGTAGCTCGCTGGATGCGGCCTTCGGCCTGTCCTCCGGCGACTCGCTTGGCCTGCTCTGCAACGGCAGCGGCGGTAGCAGTATTGGCGGCCTTGCCAGCCACTGCATGCTCGCCAGCCTGGGCGATGATGACGACAACAATGCTCGCCATATCTCGGCCACCACAGCGTTCAACCGTCCCGGCGGGCGCGTCGGCATCACCGCCGGCACCGGCCGCGACACGCTCCCGGCCTGGTTGTCGAACGGCGGCAAGGCCGGCGCGGCGCGGGTAGAACAGAACGACCTGACCGTATTCGGGCAGAAGAACATCGGCCGCGAAGGCTTCGTCTCCATCGGCGGCACCTATGCCAAGGCACGCCTGGTGCCATTGACCGATGCTGCTCCGGCAGTTGTCGACCAATGGGATAGCAAGAGCCTGAGCGTCGGCGGCGGCTACGGCGCCTTCAGCGCCAACGTGATCGGCCGCGTGGTCGATGCCCCCGGCCACAGTGGCAAATGGGAGGGTCTGGGCTTGGGCATCACCTGGCGCACCCCGTGGAGCGGCCAGCTCACGGTCGGCGCCGAAAACGTCATCACCCGTGGCAAGAACCCGTTCTCGCCGCGCAACGAAAGCAATGACGACGGTGCAATACCGTACGTCCGTTACGAACAAGACCTGTAATCCGGGTTACCAAATCACTTTGAGACAACGCCCCGTTCGGGGCGTTTTGCGTTTCTGCCTGTCAAATCAAGGCTTTGCCAAATTTCACCCTATTTTCCCCAATCATTAACCAATCTTTAATTTATTTGCAGTCGCAAGTACTATCGGTACAAGCCATGAGTTTTGAGTTCGCCTTTCGAACTCCCTCGCGGCCACACCAAGCACCACCCAAGTCAACTTGGCAGAGAGAGAGACCCAATGATTTGCAAGACCAACAAGCTGCGCGATGCAGTTGTCATTGCGCTGGCCGCAAGCGCCGGCACCGCCGGTGCCGCCTACGCTCAGGACGCCGAGAAGAGCGGCGCCACCAACCTGGACCGCATCGAAGTCACCGGCTCGCGCATCAAGCGCACCGACGTCGAAGGCCCGAACCCGGTGACCGTTGTTACCCGTCAGGACATCCAGGCTGCCGGTGAAATCTCGGTTGCGGACTTCCTGCGCAACAACGTCTACAACTCGTTCGGCTCGACACGTGAGTCCTCAGGCTCGGCAACCGGTTCGCAGGCCACCATCAGCATGCGCGGTCTGGGCTCTGCCTATACCCTGGTGCTGTTGGACGGCCGTCGCATCACCCCGTCGGGTGCATTGGCTGGCGGCGCTGCCAACATCAACATGATTCCGACCTCCGCGATCGAGCGTATCGAAATCCTGCGCGAAGGCGCTGGCGCGGTCTACGGTTCGGATGCCATCGGCGGCGTGGTCAACATCATCACCCGCAAGGACTACGAAGGCGCCAACATCCAGGTGGGCTATGAAAGCCCGAAGGTCGGCCCGGCCGGCACCACCGGCAGTGCTTCGGCTGGCATCAGCTCCGACCGCGGCAACATCACCTTCGTCCTGGATTACCAGGAGCGCGAGATGATGTACAACCGTGACATCAAGGACCTGGTCACCGGTGCTGGTCTGCCTTGGCCCACCAGCCCATACAACACCTCGGCTGGCCTGCTGACCCCGAACGGCATCAGGAGTGTCGCCAACTGCGATACCTTCGAGAACAGCATCCGTACCGGCCCCAACAGCTGCGGCTTCGATCACGGCGCAACGTCGGCCAACGAATCCTCGCTGCGCCGCAACGCATTGCTGGTCAACGGCAACTACAACATCACCGATAACACGACCATGTTCTTCCGCGGCCTGACCTCGGAAACCAAGAGCCTGGGCGTGTACGCATCGGCACCGGTGGACAACTCGGGCCGCGGTCCGGGCAGGTTGCCGACGATCGCAGCGAACAACCCGTTCAACCCGTTCGGTGTGGCCGGTACGCTGTACTACCGCTTCACTCCGCTGGGCACCCGCGACTCCCATCGCAAGGACACCCTGCGCGACTACACCTTGGGCCTGCGTGGCAACGTCGAACTGTTCGGCGGCGCTGACTGGGAAATCGCAGTCAACCACGGCACCTCGGCGCAATCCAGCGTCGGTCTGAACTACGGCATCGGCAGCACCCTGCAGCAGCTGATCGACTCCGGCCAGTTCAATCCGTTCGACCCGACCCATCCGAGCGTGAAGGCTTCGGCCGGCAAGATCGGCCACACCGTCTACGTCGAGTCGGTCAACAAGACCCAGGGCGTCGACGGCAACATCTCGTTCGACCTGTTCAACATCGGTGATCGCACGGTCGGCTTCGTCACCGGCTTCGAGTACCGCGAAGACGCCCTGAGCCAGATCTATGACGCTCAGAGTGCCGCCGGCAACGTCTTTGGTTCCGCTGGCGCAGGTACCCGCGGTGATCGCAATTACGGCGCACTGTATTTCGAAGCCCTGTTCCCGCTGCTGGATAGCGTCAACCTGACCGTTGCCGGTCGCTACGATGACTACAGCGACGTTGGCAGCAAGTTCTCGCCGCGTGCCTCGCTGGAGTTCCGCCCGATCGAATCGCTGCTCGTCCGCGGCTCCTGGGGCAAGGGCTTCCGTGCCCCGACCCTGTCCGATCTGCATGGCGCAGCTTCTTCCACCAACCTGAACTCGCCGTCCGACACCACCATTCCGCATGCCGGTGGTGACGAACTGGCCTGCAAGGCGCTGGCTGCCTATCGCGCATCCTCCGGCAACGCCACCTATCAGCCCTACCCGTTCAACCCCTGCAGCACTTCTGATCAGTTCACCTGGCTGCAGACCTCGAACAAGCTGCTGAAGCCGGAAGAGTCCAAGAACTGGGGCCTGGGTGTTGTGTGGAGCCCGTCCGACGCGTTGTCGGTTGCATTGGACTACTACGATATCGAGATCGAGAACATCATTGCGACCATTCCGCGCGCACTGGCGTTCCGTTACGGTGACGAAGGTCGTCCGGCCTACGGCGTGGTCCGTGGCAATGACATCACCACCCCGACCGGCACCACCCTGCCGGGTGCAGCCAACCTGATCTACCTGCCGATCGACAATGGCGCCATGCAGACTTCGCGTGGTCTGGACTTCGAGTTCAACTATCGCCATGACGTTGGCGCCTTCGGCACCCTGAGCTCAAAGTTGGCCTGGTCGCACACCCTGGAATTCGACTTCACCCCGGCGGGTGCAGGCGCCACCCAGGAACGTGCTGGCAAGTTCGGCTACCCGAAGGACCGCGGTCAGCTGGGCCTGGGCTGGAACAAGGGCGACTGGTCGGCCAACGTGATCGGCAACTACATCGCCGGCCACAGCAATGGCACCAAGGCTACGACCTTCAGCTCGCAGACCACCGTCGACCTGCAGGCCAGCGTTGCCACTCCGTGGAATGGCCGTGTGACCCTGGGCGTCCGCAACGTCGCCAACAAGATGCCGCAGTTCACCACGGCGCTTGGCTTCCCGCACTACAACAACTCGCTGTACAACATCTGGGGCCGCACCCCGTACCTGCGTTACGAGCAGAACTTCTGATCATCTGAGCAGAAACTGTGACTTTGGACGACCCGCTTCGGCGGGTCGTTCTTTTTCGGGATACCGTACCTGGCGGACACAGCGGATGTCCCGTAATCGCCGGGCGCCTTCTGCTTGAACTGGCAAACGCTCTCGCGCAAGCTGTCCGCCGAACTGGAAAATCCCTTGCTGATGCCCTACGCAACCGATCCTGATGAGCAGGCCGCGCCATGGACACGCCTCTGGCGAACCGGCGTACTGCACTCCTGTGCATCCGGCATCAATGGCAACTATGACGATGCATTCGCACGATTCTGGCAGCAACAGTTCAGCGCGTTGCCGGAACAGGCAGTGATCGTCGACATTGGTACCGGCAACGGGGCAATCCCGCTGCTGGCGCAATCCTTTGCCGATAGCTGGAACATGCGGTGGCAGGTGCACGGCGTCGACATCGCCGACATAGATCCACCCACTTCCGCTGGAGCAGCTGCACATTCGTACGGAGACATTCGCTTCCACCCCAATACATCCATGACCGAGCTCCCCTTTGCGGACGATTCGGTGGACCTGATCTGCTCGCAGTTCGCCTTCGAATATGCGCCCAGGGAAAAAGCGGCAAGTGAGTTGCTACGGGCAATCGGCGCCCATGGCCGGGCTGCAATGGTCGTGCACAGCCATGACTCCGTGATCCATTCGGTCAGCCGCAGCCAGGCCGATGCCTGCACCTGGCTTCTCCACGGAAGCGGCATCTTCGACGCGACCAGAGCGCTGCTGCGGCGGATGGCACAGGCAAACGACAGCGAGGCTCGCCAGCGACTTTCCGCCGATCCGCACGCCGAGTCCGCGCGCACCAATTTCAACAACGCCGCATCCCAGCTGCTGGACAAGGCCGAACAATCTCCCGATGCGAGGATCCTGCAGACATTGGCGCAACAACTGGGGCAGCTGCTTCGACACCCTTGGCACAGCGCCGAAGATGCTGATGCCGCGGCGAAGTCGTTGCAGGCCTGGACAGAGGATGAGCATGCCCGGTTGAAATTGATGCTGGCTGCGACACTCGATCCAACCGCCCTGCAGGAAACAACCATGCTGCTGGGCGCTACCGGCCTTCCCGTGCGGACTGGCAAGCTGGTTTACCAGGACGCCACGGTGATGGGCTGGACGTTGGTGGTTGGTCATGGATAAGTCCCAGCACGCGCGTGGATTGCATGCGAGCGGTCACTTGGACGCGGCAAGGCACGCATACCAGGATGCCCTGACGAGCTCACCGGATGATGTTGCGCTCCGGCGCGACTTTGCGGTGTTGCTGATGCAGTCGGGCAGCGAAGCCGAGGCAGCTTCCCTGCTGGATCGGAAGGACGTATTGCTTGCAGCCGACGCCGACCTGCTCAGCATTCTCGCGCTCTGCCTGCGCGCTACCGGTCATCACCAGCGCGCACTTGAGGTCTCTCGCGAAACGACGGTCCGCGATCCACGCAATGCACTCGGCTGGATGCTGCTTGGCAGCCTGATGGTCAACACAGGATCGGCCGCTGCGGCGCAAGCGCCATTGCAACGTGCATTGGTGCTGGAACCGAATTTCGGCGAAGCCTGGCACTACCTCGGCGAATCGCTGCAGGCACAACGGCAATGGGACAACGCCATCGCGGCCTACCGCCGGGCCTCGACGCAGCAACCAACCGAGATAATGAATATCGCCCTGTGCCAGTCCCTGGCCGGTCGCACCGACATCGCGCTTCGTGACTTCGAGGCCGCACACAGGATGCTGCCGGAGCGCACTGACGTGTTGGCGCAGCTCGCACACTGCCAGGCAATGCTCTGCCAACATGACAGCCAGGAGAAGAGTGAAGCTACGCTGGCCAGACTGCTTGCCGCCAACACCAGCCATCGCGCTGAGCCGGAGCCATTCCTGCTTTCCACATTGGCATTGCCTGAGACACTGAAGGCAGAGTCCATCAGCAGGTACAGCCAGGCAATCCCGGCGAGATCGCAGTTTGTCCTGCCTGCCGGCAAAGCACGAGAACCGGTCTCCGCACGGCGCATCAGGATCGGCTACCTTTCTGCCGACCTCGGCGAACATGCCATCGGCAGCTTGGTGCGTGAGCACTTCGCAGCGCATGACCGTGGTCGCTTCGAGGTATTCGGCTATTCATTGACAGGTACCCATGCGCTTCATCCCGCCATCGTCGAAGGATTCGACACGCTGATAGATGCATCCACCCTGGATGACGACAGCCTGGCCAAGTGCATCGCAGATGATTGCATCGATGTATTGATCGACATGAGTGGCTTCACGCTTGGGGCACGGCCTGCTGTATTGGCGCGCCGCCCGGCGCCAGTGCAATGGGGATGGCTTGGCTTCATCCACGGCCAGCAAGCGCCCTGGCTGGATGGGCTGCTGCTGGATTCGCATGTCCAGCCTCCCGGCGAGCACTGGCACTACGCTGACAAGCTGATCCACCTCGAAGGCAGCCTGTTTCCCGCGTCACCGATGCGACCCGGCATTCGTGACCGGGCCCGGTTCGGGTTGCCCGAAGATGCGACCGTGCTGGCCAGCTTCAACAACACCTACAAGCTCTCCGGCAAACTCATCGGTAGCTGGAGCAAGATCCTCGCCCAGGCCGATGCCGCACACCTGATGGTCTTTGTACCTTCCATGGCACGCACTGGTTTCCTGCAGCAATGGCAGTCCTGCGGCGGCCCCATTGAGCGTCTGCATCTGGTCGACAAGGTCGAGCTTGACGAGCAGTCGGATCGCGCCGCCAGCTGTGACCTGTTCCTTGACGCGTTCCACTACCAGGCGGGGGCAACCGCAATCCACGCCATAAGCAACGAGCTACCGCTGCTTTGTGTCGAGGGGCCAGCACCTTTGGGGCGCCTGGGTGCAGGCATCAATCGTTTCCTCGGCATGGACGAGCTGGTCTGCAGGGATGCGGATGCTTATGTTGAACGCGCGGTACGCTTGGCCAGGTCGCCTGCACTGTTGGCTGAGCAGCGACAGCGGCTACGCCAGCAAGCAGCCGATCGGCACCTGTTCGACCCGCGTCGCGCTGCCGCTTCCAT
This sequence comes from Stenotrophomonas sp. STEN038, assembly GCF_056759895.1. Classification (NCBI taxonomy): domain Bacteria; kingdom Pseudomonadati; phylum Pseudomonadota; class Gammaproteobacteria; order Lysobacterales; family Lysobacteraceae; genus Stenotrophomonas; species Stenotrophomonas sp. STEN038. The sequence goes on along the minus strand of NZ_JBRRDW010000002.1, from coordinate 165,259 downwards.
CGAAGCCGCCGTGCTCAAACACTTCGCCTGATAAGCCTGCAACCAGCGTTCGATAGCCCCATGTCACGACAGATTGCCAGCACCGATCACATACGCCAGCTGATCCAGCAAGGTCAGCCAGCGGCTGCAATGGCATTGCTGGATCAGGCGCTGCTCGCCGCACCGCAGGACCCCGAACGGCGCTACCTGCGCGGCATGCTGCATGCGGCTGCACACCGGAACCTGCAGGCGCTCCATGATTTTGACGCCGCGCTGCTGATGGCACCGGACCTGCCACCGCTGTTGTTCAATCGCGGACTCGTGTTGTTCCGGATCGAACGGATGGAGGAGGCCCTCCAGGATTTCGAGCGGCTCAGTCAGATCGACCCAAGCAGCACCGATACCTGGATCAATATCGGCCTGATCCATGCCCGTTCCGGGCGTGCGCAGGCGGCACTGGAAAACCTTCAGAAAGCAGACCGCCAACGACCTGGTGACCCGGTAATCCTGCGCGGCATCGCCAATGCACTACGCGAGACCGGCCAAGCGGATGCGGCAAGCCTGGTTCATCAACGCGTGCTGTCCTTCGCGCCTAACGACCCGGCCGCGCTCACCGACTACGCACTCTGCCTGTTGTCATTGGGCAGGATCCAACAGGCCGACAATATCTATCAGCAGGTGCTGATGCTCGACCCGACGGACCAGACTGCATTGGCGGGGCTGTACATGACCGGCAAGGAACTCGGCAACGACAAACTTGTTGACCACCTGATGGACTATGGTCGCCTTCTTGGCAGCGATGACGTGCTGGCCAATACCATGACCAACCTGGACGCCCTGCGCGAACTGGCGCTCTCACATGCGGGTCTGATCTGGGAGCCTGCCGGGCGCTCCACCACCTTCGGCCGGCAGAGCCCGATGCTCGACCTGTCACAGGACCAGGAACTGCAGCGCTTCGAGCAATTGCTGGTGCGGACCGTCGAATCGCGGATGCAGGCACTTTCTGCCATGGCACCATTGTCCGCTCACCCCTGGATGAAGGCCATGCCGCGACGCTGGCGGCTGCAGTCATGGATCACCGTGCTCGAACAGGGGGGCCACCAAGCACCGCATATCCATCCGGCAGGCTGGCTCAGCGGCGTGTTCTATGTCGATCCCGGTCAACCGGACACGCCTGCAGCGGGCAATCTGCTGTTCGGGCATCCCCAGCAGGGGCTTCCACTGCACCGGCCTGACACCGAGCACACGGTGGTCCCGACCTCAGGCCGGCTGGTGACGTTCCCGTCCTACTTCTTCCACAACACCACGGCTTATCAGGGGCCATCTCCACGGATCAGCATTGCCTTCGATGTGATTCCGTTGCGCTGAATCAGCCCAACGCCGGACACCCCAGCAAGGCCAAGGCGCCACAATCGGATCCCGCCCAGCGCCAGCGTCAATCAGTTGGCCGGAATCAAGGTCTCGATCACGTGCTCGACATAAGCCTCGAAATCCTCACGCGCCTGCTTGGGCTGCTGCAACTGCAGCGACAACTGCAGGAAGCCGACATATGCAGCATAGGCAAGCCGGGCACGATGGCGGGCATCGGTGGAGCTCAGTCCAGCCTGGCGGAACGAGGCGATCAGGTATTCCATGCGCCGTTGCGAGACGCGGTCGATGACCGGACGCACCATCGGGTTGTCCAAGGCCTTCAGCAGTTCGCTGTAGATCACGTGCGGAGTGACTTCATGCGCGACCAGCTGGAACAGCGCGCGCAGCCGCGTGCGCGGATCAGGCACCTCTTCCAGGCTGCCGAAGACCTGCTGCTGCTCCACTACTTCCCAGCGCTCCAAGGCTGCTTGCAACAGCGCGTCGCGCGAGGGGAAATGCCAATAGAAGCTACCCTTGGTCACGCCGAGGCGACGCGCCAGCGGCTCGACCGCAACCGCACCCACACCCTGTTCAGCGATCAGGTCCAAGGCCGCTTGCGCCCAGTCATCCGCGCTCAGGCGGCTGTTCCGCGTGCTGCGGGACTCGGTGCTGGAAACTGAAGAATCGTTCATGGGCAGATTTAACCATACGGCGGGGACTGGTTGCAGTATGTGGGCAACAAATCCAAGGACAATCTGGCAAATAAATGATCAAGCGAAGCATCCTGAGCCTGCCCAGCCAGTATTTCCATACTCATGGGTATTGACAGCCTTTCAGGCCATTCCATACCATCAGGTATGGTTACGCCTACTTCCTTCTCTGTACCCCCTGAAGACATTCGCCTGGAAGGTGCGCATGGCGCTGGCTTGGGCGCGTCCAGAACCAGCGGAAAACAGCCCTGCATCCTGTTCGCACATGGCTTCGGCCAGACCCGCGGCGCATGGACCGCAACCGCAGAAACGCTCAATGCCGAAGGCCACGCCACGCTCAGCTATGACGCGCGTGGCCATGGCGATTCGGACTGGAATGCCAGCGATGTGACTTACCACGGCGACCAATTCACCGATGACCTGATCGTGGTCGCCGGCGAGCTGCCGCGTCCGCCGGTATTGGTCGCAGCTTCCATGGGCGGCCTGTTCGGCCTGATGGCCGAAGCGCGCTGGCCGGGCCTGTTCTCGGCGATGGTGCTGGTGGACATCACCCCGCGCTGGGAAACCAGCGGCGTGGAGCGCATCCTCGCTTTCATGAGCGCGCATCCGGACGGTTTCGCCTCGCTGCAGGCCGCCGCCGATACCATCTCCGCTTATATGCCGCACCGCCCACGCAAGAGCGAGGATTCACTGCGTGCGCTGCTGCGCCCAGGCAAGGATGGCCGCTGGAACTGGCATTGGGACCCGCGCCTGGTCGACGAACTGGCCCGCGACAGCGAGCAGCACCAGGGCGTGATCGCACAAGCAGCGCGGCAGGTGCAGTGCCCGCTGTTGCTGGTCAGCGGTGGTCGCAGTGACCTGGTCTCGCCGCAGACCGTTGAAGAATTCATGGCGCTGGTGCCGCACGCGCAACATGTCCATCTGCCCCACGCCACCCACATGGTGGCCGGCGATGACAACAACGCGTTTACCGCCGCTGTGTTGAACTATCTGGACGCACTGCCTTCCGCAGCGTCCGCCCGAACCGAGCACGTTACCGGAGCACGTCCATGAGCATCGTCGTACCTTTCCTGGCCCTGCTGCTTGCAGCGGCCTTTGTTGCCTACCACCGCATGCGACTCGTCGTATGGACGGTCATCAGCGTGGTGGCCCTGGCAGCCTGCTGGTTTGCCGGCATCAACCAGACCGCGATCATCGTCGCCGCCGCCATCGTCGCGCTGGTCTGCGTGCCGGTGCTGCTGCCGTTCCTGCGCAAGCCGCTGATCACCGCACCGTTCATGGGCGTGTTCCGCAAGGTGCTGCCGCCGCTGTCCAAGACCGAACGCATCGCCCTGGAAACCGGCTCGGTCGGTTTTGAAGGCGAGCTGTTCACCGGCGACCCGGACTGGAACATCCTGCTCAACTATCCCAAGCCGCAGCTCACCGCCGAAGAACAGGCCTTCATGGATGGCCCGGTGGAAGAACTGTGCAAGATGGTCAACGACTTCGAGATCACCCATGTACACGCGGACCTGCCGCCGGACATGTGGGAGTTCATCAAGAAGAACAAGTTCTTCGGCATGATCATCCCGAAGGAATACGGCGGCCTGGGCTTCAGCGCGCTGGCCCACCACAAGGTGATCCAGAAGCTGGCCTCGGTGTCGAGCGTGGTCAGCTCCACCGTCGGCGTGCCGAACTCGCTGGGGCCGGGTGAACTGCTCAACCATTACGGCACCCAGGAGCAGAAGGATTACTACCTGCCGCGTCTGGCCATTGGCCAGGAAGTGCCGTGCTTCGGCCTGACCGGCCCGTTCGCCGGCTCCGATGCGACCTCGATTCCCGACTTCGGCATCGTCTGCAAGGGCATGTGGAAGGGCGAGGAAGTACTGGGCCTGAAGCTGACCTTCGACAAGCGTTACATCACCCTGGCCCCGGTCGCGACCCTGATCGGCATGGCCTTCCGCATGTACGACCCGGACGGCCTGCTCGGCGATACCAAGGACATCGGCATCACCCTGGCACTGCTGCCGCGTGACACCGATGGCGTGGAAATCGGCCGTCGCCACTTCCCGCTGAACTCCACCTTCCAGAACGGCCCGATCCGCGGCAAGGACGTGTTCATCCCAATGAGCCAGCTGATTGGCGGCGCCGAGAAGCGCGGCCTGGGTTGGAACATGCTCAATGAGTGCCTGGCCGTTGGCCGCTCCATCACCCTGCCCTCCACCGCGTCCGGCGGTGCCAAGGCCGGCGCGGTGGTGACCGGTGCCTACGCACGCATCCGCAAGCAGTTCGGCCTGTCGGTCGGCCGCTTCGAGGGCGTGGAAGAAGCGCTGGCCCGCATCGGCGGCAAGGCGTACAAGATCAGCGCGCTGTCGCAGGCGACCGCAGCCGCGGTTGACCGTGGCGACGTGCCGTCAGTGCCGTCGGCGATTGCCAAGTACCACTGCACCAACATGAGCCGCGAAGTCATTTCCGACGTGATGGACGTGATCGGCGGCAAGGGCATCATCCTCGGGCCGCGCAACTTTGCCGGCCGCAGCTGGCAGGCCGCACCGATCGCCATCACGGTGGAAGGTGCCAACATCATGACCCGCTCGCTGCTGATCTTCGGCCAGGGTGCCATCCTCTGCCACCCGTGGGTGCTGAAGGAAATGAAGGCCGCGCAGGATGAAGACCGCAAGGCCGGCCTGCGTGAATTCGACCAGGCGCTGTTCGGCCACGTCCGTTTCGGTATCTCCAACGCCGTGCGTTCGCTGTGGTTCGGCCTGACCGGTGCGCGCTTCGGTGCCGCCCCGGGCGACGCTTACACCCGCCGCTACTTCCGCAAGCTCGACCGTTACTCGGCCAACCTTGCTTTGATGGCCGACATCTCGATGATGACGCTCGGCGGCAAGCTCAAATTCAAGGAATCGCTGTCTGGTCGCCTGGGTGATGTGCTCAGCCACATCTACATGACCAGCGCCATGCTCAAGCGTTACCACGACGAAGGCGCACCGAGCGCTGACCAGCCGCTGCTGGCCTGGGCCTTCCACGACAGCGTGCACAAGATCGAGGAATCGCTGTCGGCTGCCCTGCGCAACTTCCCGATCCGTCCGATCGGCTGGCTGATGTGGGCACTGATCTTCCCGTTCGGCCGTCGTGCCGAGGCACCGGGCGATCGCCTGAGCCGCCGCGTTGCCGCAACGCTGATGGCACCGGGCGAGGCCCGTGACCGCCTGGCACAGGGCGTGTTCCTGACCCCGTGCGAGAACAACCCGGGTGGCCGCATCAACAGCTACCTGTCCAAGGCGATCATGGCCGAGCCGGTGGAACGCAAGTTCATCAAGGCGCTGAAGACCAAGGGCATCGAAGCACTGACCTTCGCCACCCAGCTGGACGAAGCGGTGGCCGAGGGCGTGATCACCCAGGACGAGCGCAAGCTGTTGGAAGAACTGCGCGAGATCACCATGGACACCATCACCGTGGACGACTTCGAGCCGCACGAACTGCGTTCGGCCGGCTACTACGACCTGCCGGGCAAGCAGCGCCCGCAGCCGCAGCAGGCCGCGTAAGCCAATCCACCTGCAGTACCGACGGCGGGCCTTGTGCCCGCCGTTTTCATATCAGGACACCATGCCATGACTGCGCCCTTGCTCTCGCTATACCGTCGCTTTACCCGCTGGCCCGCCGGCAGCTGGCTGTTCTCGCGTGCTGTCTGCTTCAAGGCACCCTACTTCGCCAGCATCTCGCCGCTGATCACCGCGCTGGAGACGGGCCGCTGCGAAGGCGTGATCCGCCAGCGCCGCCGCATCAGCAACCACATCGGCACGGTGCATGCGATCGCGATGTGCAATCTTGCCGAGCTGGTCGGCGGCGTGATGGTGGATGCCAGCCTGCCCGGCGACATGCGCTGGATCCCCAAGGGCATGCAGGTGAAGTACCAGGCCAAGGCGCTGGGCGTGTTGAAGGCGGTGGCCACCCCGCAGCAGCCCATCATCAGCACCGACCACGGCTACGACTTGCCGGTGCAGGTCAGCGTCACCGATGCCGCCGGTACCGAGGTATTCCAGGCCATCATCGCGATGTGGGTATCACCACGCCCAAGCCGCGGCGAAGGCTGACTCATGCAGATCGCGGAATGGATGCTGCGCCTCGGCGGACTGCACTGTCTGGGCTTTACCCTGTTCCACCTCGCGTTCTGGCGTTTGTTCGGCTGGAAACACGAGCTGGCAAAGCTAAGCGCAGCCAACCGCGCAATCATGCAGATCCTCAATCTGCGCCTGGTCTACGTGTTTGTGGGAATGGCCGTGCTGTCACTGGCGTTCACCCGCGAACTGCTCGATACCCGGCTGGGGCACGTGGTGTTGGCTTTCATGACCTTGTTCTGGCTGGGCCGCACCATCGAGCAATTCGTTTTCCTGCGCATCAATGACTGGCGCGTGCACCTGCTGACCGCCTTGTTCGTGCTGGGCGCCGTGCTGTACGCAGTACCGTTATGGCTGGGATTCTCGCTCTACATCAGCCGTTGATCCCCAGCGATGCCCCGTAGTGCCGAGCCATGCTCGGTAGGGGCCTTACAAGCCAACCCAACGTAGTGCCGAGCCATGCTCGGCACGAGCTCTACGGGTAATGCCCCTGCCGAGCATGGCTCGGCACTACGGTTGATCTATCGGCAATACCCCTGCCGAGCATGGCTCGGCACTACGGTTGATCTATCGGTAGTGCCTCTGCCGAGCATGGCTCGGCACTACAGCGCGCGTAGCAGCAGCGCCACGATTGCCGGTACGGCCTGCACGTAGAAGATGCGCGGGCTGACGCTGTACGCGCCGTAGGCACCGGCCACCACCACGCAGACCAGCGAGAACGTCACCAGCACCGGCTGCGCCAGTACCAGCCCGGCAATGATGCCTGCCGCAAGAAAACCGTTATACAACCCCTGATTCGCCGCCAGCACGCGCGTGGCCTGCGCCTTCTCCGGCGTGTTGCGGAAGGTCTTCAAACCCTGTGGCTTGGTCCACAGGAACATCTCCAGCACCAGGAAATACACATGCAACACCGCGACCAGCAGTGTCACCACCATTGCACTCACGCCCAATACGCTCATCGCCATCTCATCCTCGCAGCACAGCGGCAACCCGCCGCGGGGGAATCACTCAGCGATCCTGCGGCAGCTTCTTCTCTTCGCGCAAGACGCCCAGCGCCGACAGCGTCATGAACACCGCCACCGCTGCGCCACCGACGAACACCGCCTGCGAACCAAACAGGGACAAGCCCTTGTGTACCCAGGCGAAGGTCAGGTCAGCGCCACGGTAAACGACGGTATCGATGGCCGCACCGGCCTTGTAGCGCCATTGCCGGTCCACACGCGTATAGATCGTCTCGCGTGCCGGTTTGCCCAACGAGAATTCGCTGGCGCGGGTGAGCACCTGGATCACCGCCACCATCACCGGCAACGGTGATGCTGCCGCGATCGAGAAGCCGATGATGATCGCGAAACCCGGAATCAACAGCGCCGGAGCCACGCCATAACGTGACAGCAACCAGCGGGTCAGGCCCAGCTGGATGATCAGGGTCAAAGCATTCACCGCCAGGTCGATGCGCGAATAGAACGCGGTACTGGCCGCTGGATCGGTGATCATGCGGCGTACGATCGAGGCCTGCTCGTTGTACAGCATGGTCCCCACGCCCACCCCGAAGACCACCATCAGGGCCAGCCAGCGCAGCAGCGGCTCGTGCGCGATCAGCTTCAGTCCGTCAAACACACTGCCGCCCATGGGCTGCTCGCCATCGGCCAATTGCTGTTCGCGTTCGCGCTGCACCGCCCACGGCCGCAATTTCCAGATGCAGAACAGGCAGATCGACAGGAAGCCGGCTGAGACCAACATCAGGTTGGCGATGCCAACACGCTGCACCAGCGAGCTGGTGATGATCGGCCCGAGGAACGCCCCAACCGTACCGGCCGCGCCGATGTAGCCGTAGAACGCACGCGCCTGCACGTTGGAGAAAACGTCGGCCATGAAGCTCCAGAACACCGCCACCGCGAACAGGTTGAAGACGGTGATCCAGAAGAAAAACGCCATGCCACGGCCCGGTACATTGGCGCTGAACATCGCGTAGAAAACGAACAGGGTGAAGATGAAGAAGCCATACACCAGCGGCAGGAACACCCGGCGCGGATAGCGGCTGACCAGCCAGCCGTACAGCGGCTGCAGCACCAGCATGATCAGGAACACGCAGGAGAACAGGAACTGCAGGGTGAAGTCCTTAAGCGGCATGCCATGGCCGGCAAACCACGTGATCAACCCTGTCGGGAACAAGGCCCCCATGTCCGCCGAGGCCGCCATCGCCTCACGTACCGGGCGTAGCACGTAGTAGCCGCTGAGCAGGCAGAAGAAGTACAGGAACGACCACCACAGCGGCGGTGAGCCGCGCAGCGCCAGCAACAGCCGATGCATTGCACCGGGTCCGCGCGGAACGGTCATGCGGCACCCCGGCGAAGCGGGTGGCGAGAGGACGGCGGCATCGGGGAACTCCGGTGGGACTCGGCAGAGCGCGTACGTTATCTAATGCACTGCAACATCGCCAGTGCGGCAGGGCTTACCCCGGTACAACGCGCCGTTCTATCCTGAGTGACTCGGGAGGGAGAAGCGTGTGAGCGAAGCTGCAAAGGAATTCGACTACATCATCGTCGGTGCCGGTTCGGCCGGCTGCGTGTTGGCCAACCGGCTCAGTGCCGACCCGCAGCTACGGGTGCTGCTGATCGAAGCCGGCCCACGCGACTGGCACCCCTTCATCCATATGCCGGCCGGCATCGCCCGGCTGGTCAACAACCGCAAGGTCAACTGGAGCTACGACACCGAGCCGGAGCCCGCGCTGGGCAACCGCCGCCTGTGGTGGCCGCGCGGCAAGGTGCTGGGCGGCTCCAGCTCGATCAATGCCATGTGCTATGTGCGCGGCGTGGCCGGTGATTACGATCGTTGGGCGCAGGCCGGCGCCACAGGCTGGAACTGGGACAGCGTGCTGCCGTGGTTCCGCCACAGCGAAGGCAATGCGCGTGGCGCCGATGCGCTGCACGGGGCCGATGGCCCCCTGCAGGTAGCCGACCTGCGCCACGTCAATCCACTCAGCCACGCCTTCATCGCCGCCGGGCAGCAAGCTGGCCACGCACACAACACCGACTTCAACGGCGTCCAGCATGAAGGCGTTGGCCTTTACCAGGTGACGCAGAAGAACGGCGCTCGCTGCTCCTCAGCCGCCGCGTACCTCACTCCTGTGCGTTCGCGCACCAATCTGCAGGTGATCACCGGCGCACTGGTTGAACGGCTGCAGATCGACGCTGGGCGCGTTACCGGCGTGCACCTGCGGATGGGTGGCCAGCGACAGCGGTACCGCGCGGCCGGCGAAGTGCTGCTCAGCGCTGGTGCGATCAACTCGCCACAACTGTTGATGCTGTCCGGCATCGGCCCCGCCAATGCGCTACGCGCGCAGGGCATCGACGTCCAGCTCGACCAACCGGGCGTTGGCGCCAACCTGCAGGACCATCTGGATATCTGCACGCTGTACCGCAGCGTGCCAGGCATCAGCTACGACCGCGCCAGCGAGATCATGATCGGGCTGAACTACTTTCTGCGCGGTCATCGGGGTGCCGGCACCAGCAACGTCGCCGAGGCCGGTGGCTTCGTTCGTTCGCGCTTCGCGCCGGATGATCGTGCCGACATCCAGCTCCACTTCGTCCCGGCGATGCTGGATAACCACGGCCGCAATCGCCTGCCCGGCGACGGCTACACCCTGCACGCCTGCTACCTGCATCCGCGCAGCCGCGGCCGCATCAGCCTGGCCAGCGCCGACCCCGCCGCACCCGCGCGCATCCAGGCCAACTACCTCAGCGACGCCGAAGGCTTCGATCTGAAGATGATGATCGAGGCCGCGCGCCTGAGCCGCGACATCCTGCAGCAGGCCGCGTTCGCAGCTTGGCGCAAGTCAGCGCTGTTCCCCGCCGATGAGCACCTGGACGATGTCGGGCTGGAAGCCTTCATCCGCGCCAAGGCCGAGACCATCTACCACCCGATCGGCACCTGCCGAATGGGCAGCGACGATGCGGCCGTGGTCGATCCGCAGCTGCGGGTCCGCGGCATCGATGGATTGCGGGTGATCGATGCCTCGGTGATGCCGACACTGGTCAGCGGCAATACCAATGCGCCGACCATCATGATTGCGGAGCGGGCAGCGGGGTTGATGCTGGGGTGAGGCCCAGTGGTTGTTGGCAGGGAGAAGCAAGCAGAGGCAGAAAGCCCCCCTCCCCGGCCCTCCCCTTCGCCTTTGGCGAAAGGGAGGGAGACAAGCTACTCACGTCACCTGCAGCATTGCTGGCAAGGGGCAATGCAAGGTGGCGCAGATCGTCCGCAGCAACTCGGCCTCGGCGATGTTTACGCGCTGGTTGTGGCTCACCGTTGCGGTCACCGCTTCCACCAGCAGCTGCTTGGCCAGCGGGTCCATTGAATCCAGCGGTGCCCAGACTTCATCCAGGGCCAGCACGCCGGTGGCGGGCGGCGCGTACGGCAGATGATCCTGCGGCACGATGCGCTGCAGGCCGGCCAGGTAGGCGCGACGCGCGCCCGCTTCGTCGCCGGGGTTGCCGGCGCGCGCCACCACCGACAACAGGATGGCGAACTCGCGCTGCACGCCAGTGGCTTTGCGGCGGCCGAAATGCAGGTGACGCGATGGATCCAAGGCTGCCTGCACCTGCACCAGCAACAAGCGGGACAGGCAGTACTCGAACAGGGAGATGCGCCCATCGGCGTGGGTCACGGCATCAATGCAGCGCATGAAGGCCGTCAACTGCGGGCGCGGCAAGCTGCGCAGGGTCGGGAATGCCAGAGCCGCCAATGGCAGCCGCAGCGCGGCGTGCAGCTCGCGCAACGGGCCTGCCGCGATGCTCACTACGCTGGTGGCCATCGGCTCGCCCAGTTGCGCGCTCACCGCTTCGCGCTGGCGCGCGGCGACCGCGGCATCCACGTCCAGCAACATCGCCAGCAACAGCGGCTGTGCGGCGCCACGATCGCCGGCCAATGCGCGCAATGGCGGCGGCAGACTGCCGGCCAGGCGCACTGCCTGCTGGTAGTCGTCGTCGGCAGGCGTCGCCACCTGTGCGGCAACCATCACCGGATCAACAGACACCCGCTGCACTCCCGGCAACGGCGGTAGCACTGCATCCACACTCGCCACATCGCGCCCTGCCAGGCCCAGCACGCGATCCTCGGCCAGCCCGTCGGGCGGCGCAGCGGACCAATCGCCGCGAAGTCGCTGCAGCTGTTCGGCGCGAAATGCTGGCTCCAGCCGCTGGATGCGTTCCAGCAACGGCGGATGCGTCGCGAACCAGCTGGACAGCCGCAAGCCTTCGCCAAACAACATATGGCTGACTTCCTCGGCACCGGCACGGTCGGCCAGATGCGAGCCGTCATCCAGCCCGCCGATCTTTTTCAGCGCACCAGCCAAGCCCTGCGTCTGCCGGGTGAACTGCACCGCCGAGGCGTCCGCCAGGATTTCGCGCTGGCGCGATACCGCCGCCTTGATCAGCCGACCAAACAAGACGCCGATGCTGCCGATGGCGATGCCGGCCAAACCAATCAGCATCAACAAGAACACCGGCCCGACACTGCGACCGAAGCGCACACGCGTGCCGCCGCCCATATGCAGCAGCACGCGCTTGCCGATCACACTGAGCATCAGGATGCCGAACAGCACGCCCATCAGGCGGATGTTCAGGCGCATGTCGCCATTGAGGATGTGGCTGAACTCATGCGCGATCACGCCTTGCAGTTCATCGCGGTTGAGCCGCTGCAAGGTGCCGCGGGTCACCGCAATGGTCGCGTCGGCAGGCGAATAACCGGCGGCAAAGGCGTTGATACCCGCTTCCTGCTCCAGCACGTACAGGCGCGGCATCGGCACGCCGGAGGCGATTGCGATCTCCTCCACCACGTTGCGCAGCCGCCGCAATGCAGGATCGCGGGTATCGGCCGGCACTTCGGTGCCGCCCATCTGCGCAGCCACCGCCTCGCCACCGCCGCTCAGCGAACGGTTCCGGTACAGCGAGGCGAAGCCGATCACCGCCAGGGTCAGCAGGCTGCTCCACAGCACGCCGCGCACGCTGCCAGTGCCGAACCACACCAGCACATCCACCACCAGCACGATGGCCAGCACCGCAAACGCAAACAACAGCACCAGCCGCCCGGAGTTACGCCGCGCCTGGGCCTGGTGTTCGAAGAAGTTCATCCCGCGCCCCTGTTATACCTGCGCCAGGTTCAGAACTGCACCTTGGGCGCTTCGCGCACCTGCTCGCGCTTCTCCTGCGGAATATCCAACAGCGCCGCCGTGGCGAAATTGAACATGTCGGCAAACACATTGGCCGGGAAGGTCTCGCGGCGGTTGTTATAGCCCATCACCGCATCGTTGTAGGCCTGACGCGCGAAGGCAACCTTGTTCTCGGTGCTGGAGAGCTCCTCGCTGAGCTGCATCATGTTCTGGTTGGCTTTCAGTTCCGGGTAGGCCTCGGCCACCGCCATCAAGCGCCCCAGCACACCATTCAACTGACCCTGCGAGGCCGCCAGCTGCGCCATCGCCGCCGCATCACCCGGATCGGCCTTGGCCGCAGCCAAACCTGACTGCGCCGCGCTGCGCGCCGCGATCACTGCCTCCAGGGTCTGTCGCTCATGTCCCATATAGGCCTTGGCGGTCTCCACCAGGCTGGGAATCAGGTCAAAACGCCGCTGCAGTTGCACGTCGATCTGCGCAAATGCGTTCTTGTAGCCGTTGCTGGCCCGCACCAAGCCGTTGTAGATGCCCACACCCACCGCCACAACTGCGACAACCACCACAAGAAAGATCAGCAATATCAACGCGATGCCCATTCATTCTCTCCCCGTTTGTGCATTGGTGAAAAGCGGCGCTAGAATCGCCAACAGCAGTAGCTTACAGGCACCGATCACGATGAAAGACACGAGCAAGCGCCGGCACATTCGCCCGGTGGCATCGGGATTGCTGGGGGTGTTGATGCCCTTCGCATTGTCGTCTACCGCGCAGACTCCCACCCCCACCACCCTGGCCGTCGAAGCATCGACTGCCGCGGCGTTGCCGGTGAACTTGGAGAACGCGCCCACACAATCGCCGACGCAGCCGATGCCGTATCGCACTGCGCTGCGCCCGGACCAGGTGCAAGCGCTACCGGCCGACTTCAATGTCGCCGCCATCGAATCACTCGCCGAGCAGCTGACCTACGGCAACCGCGTTCCCGGCATGGCCATGGCCATCGTCCAGAACGGCCGTGTGCTGTCGGCACGTGGCTACGGTGTCACCGATATCAGCAACCCGCAGGAAGTGGACGCACACACCGTGTTCCGTCTGGCGTCGTTGTCCAAGGCCTTCGCCGGCACCATGGCAGGCCTGCTGGTCAACGACGGCACCCTGCGCTGGGACAGCAAGGTCACCGACTACGTGCCGGGCTTCCGCCTGGCTACGCCTGAAGCGACCGACAAACTGACTGTGGCCGATGTGTTGAGCCAACGCGTCGGCCTGACCAGCAATGCCTATGACCGCGATGTCGAGGCCAATGCCGATTACTACTCGCTGACCCAGAAGCTGGCCACCGCGCCACTCAAGTGCGCACCGGGTGATTGCTATTCCTACCAGAACGTCGCCTTCAGCCTGGTCGGCGATGTGGTGTTCGCGGCCTCCGGCAGCTTCTACGAGCAGGCTGTTGAAAAGCGCATCCTCAAACCGCTGGGCATGAACGATGCCAGCCTTGGCCTGGCCGGCATCCAGGCCAGCTCGCGCTGGGCGCGTCCGCACGTGCGCAGCCGCAACGGCTGGGTGTCGCTGACGCCCAAGCCCACCTACTACCGCGTCGCACCGGCTGCCGGCGTCAACGCCAGTGCCAGTGACATGGCGCAGTGGCTGCTGGCCCACACCGGCCACCGACCGGATGTATTGCCGGCACCGTTGCTGGCAACGCTGCATGCGCCGCTGGTGAACACGCCCGGCGAAATGCGTTCGGGCTGGCGCCACCAGCGCCTGGACTCGGCGGGTTATGCACTGGGTTGGCGCGTATTCGATTACTCCGGCCACCAGGTGGTCTTCCACGCCGGTGCGGTGCAGGGCTATCGCGGCCTGGTCGCACTGCTGCCGGAACGTGATCTTGGCATCGCCATCATGTGGAACGGCGAGAGCAGCCTGCCCAGCGGCATGATGCCGACCATCCTCGATCGCGCCATCGGCCTGCCGACGCAGCGCTGGCTGGACGTGGACACCGACTTCGGCAGCGACAACCTGATGGCAGAAGATGCGGCTCCGGCACGCGGTGGCAAGAAAGGCGCGTCTTCGGATCGCGCGGTGGCATCGCCGCGCTGAGTTGCATGGTGGTTTCCAGCAGTACGGGAAAGGCGGCCGATGGCCGCCTTTGTCTTTGATCGTTAGTCGAAACCGCAGCCAGCAGATCCGATGCAGCACTGGCTTCGCGGCTGACGCCGCTCCTACAAAAAGCCGGCGCCACCTGTAGTGCCGAGCCATGCTCGGCAAGGGGCTTTACCAGCAAATCAAAAGCACCCCTCCCAACCCTCCCCTTGCCTTCGGCAAAGGGAGGGCTCGGTTCGTCGGCATCGGTCAATGTGTCGACAAAGCTCGTAGCTCCGGTAGTGCCGAGCCATGCTCGGCAGCGGCTTTACCAGCAAATCAAAAGCCCCCCCCTCCCAACCCTCCCCTTGCCTGCGGCAAAGGGAGGGCTCGGCTCCTTGGCATCGGTCGATGGAAGTCAGATCTCCCTCTGACGCGCAGGCATTGCCCGAGCGGATGCATCGCTGGCTTCGCGGCTTACCCCGCTCCCACAAACCAGTCCTCATCTCCAGCGCTCTGGATGTTGAGCGACTTCGCGGCTGACGCAGCACTCAATGGTGGGCTGCTGCCGAGCATGGCTCGGCACTACCGTGCAGGCCGGCCTGATCGGCGCCTGCCGTTCCGGTTCGCCCATAAAAAAACTCCCTCCCCGCTGGGCAGTCGGGGAAGGAGTTTCAGGTCTTGCTAGTGGAGCTGGATCAGATCAGCGGCGCCGGGGTAGCCGGCAGCGCTACCGGAGCGGCCTTCTTCTTGCGAGCGGCCGGCTTCTTCTTCGCAGCAACCTTCTTGGCGGCCGGCTTCTTGGCGGCAACCTTCTTTGCAGTCTTCTTTACGACCTTCTTGGCAGCTGCCTTCTTGGCAACCTTCTTGACGGCCTTCTTAGCTACTTTCTTGACGGCTTTCTTGGCGGTTGCCTTCTTGGCAACCTTCTTGACGGCCTTCTTAGCTACTTTCTTGACGGCTTTCTTGGCAGTTGCCTTCTTGGCAACCTTCTTTACGGCCTTCTTGACGGTCTTCTTGGCTGCTGCCTTCTTGACGGTCTTCTTGGCTGCTGCCTTCTTCACGGTCTTCTTGGCGGCTGCCTTCTTCACGGTCTTCTTGGCAACAGCCTTCTTTGCGACCTTCTTCACTGCCTTCTTGGCGGTTGCCTTCTTGGCAACCTTCTTCACGGCAGCCTTCTTGGCGACTTTCTTTACCGCCTTCTTGGCGGCCGGCTTTTTAGCAGCTTTCTTCGTAGCCATGGTTTGTTCCTCGTCAGTGATCTATGGAATTGAAATGCCCAGTTGAAGCAAATCCGCGGTGTTCGGCGGAGGACCGACGACGCGTCTAGCGCATCGTTACGGATACAGAAACACCCGCAACGGGTCCCGCTGCAGGTGCCATATAAAAATCAGGGGGGTGTTTCGCGGAAGGAAGCGAGTCCTGCTCCACCATCAAAAAAATCCTGGCGGACGTCCAAGTTGTGCTTCGCGTCTGAATGTTGATCCGGCTCACTCGCTTCCGCAGGAAAGGTCTGCTGGGCGAAACCTAATCACGGTTTTTTTTACTGTCAACTATCTTTGCAAAATATTTTTCGGAAGCCTTCAGCCTTCCACGCCCGGCCGCCTGCCGCCACAGCCCGTCACCTGCACCCTTCGACACCACGCCTGCATGCTTAAAAAAAAACACAAAGTAAAAAAACATCGGTAAAAGTGCACTATTCGTTTCGACGCAGCCAACATGCAGCTGTGTTCGCAGTACACCAACGCCATCTCACGGTGTGCGACCAGCAGTCGCCGCCGGCCACTTCCAGCACCCAAAAAAAAGTTTGCCAAAGGCAACGCTTTAGCTGCGCAACGGATCATTTTGCGCAAACTTTTTGGACCACTTCGCAGTCCGCAACGACACCGATCAGAACCACTTCGCGTCCGTTGGCATCCACATCAACGCGTCATCGACAGCCACTCATCACCGCCGATCATCACGTGATGCTGACACCGACATAAAAAAACGGCCGCTGGTAGCGGCCGCTTTTCGGATCACGACAGGACTCAGTGGTCCTCGTTCTCCAACATCTCGGCATAGTCGTCCGGGCCGAGCAGGTCGTTCAACTGGTCCGGATCGGACAGCTCGACCACGTACAGCCAACCGTCGCCGTACGCGTCTTCGTTGATGGTTTCCGGCTTGTCGGTCACCGCTTCGTTGACTTCGACAACGGTGCCGGACACCGGGCTGTAGACGTCGGAAGCAGCCTTCACCGATTCGACCACCGCGGCACCCACGCCAGCCTGCACGCTGTCACCGACAGCCGGCAGTTCGACATAGACCAGGTCACCCAGCAAGCCCTGGGCATGATCGGAAATACCGACGGTAACGCGGTTGCTGCCTTCGACACGTGCCCACTCGTGGGACTTGAGGAACTTGAGGTCGCCAGGGATCTCGCTCATGGAACTACTCCGGAAAAACGGTGGTCGGGATGAATCGCTAGTTTAACGAACCGGAAGCAAGGTCGCTTCCGGCCCGGTCCTACAGGTCAAAGATTGATGCCGGCCTGTGCCTGGCCGTCACGCACGAACGGGAACTTGACGATGCGCACCGGCACTTCCTTGCCACGGATGTCCACCCGCACATCACCCGGTGCACCGGCCGGCACGCGTGCAAAGGCGATCGCCTTGCCCAGCGTCGGCGAGAAGGTACCGGACAGGATCTCGCCTTCGCCATTGGCGGTGAGCACCTTCTGGCCGTGACGCAGCACGCCCTTCTCGTCCATCACCAGGCCGATCATCTGCCGCGCGTTGCCGGCGGCCTTCTGCGCTTCCAGCACGGCGCGACCGGTGAAGGCGCGCGGCGTGCCATCGGCCAGATCATCCAGCGCCACGGTCCAGGCCAGCGCCGCCTCGTACGGAGTGATGGCTTCGTCCATGTCCTGGCCGTAAAGATTCATGCCGGCTTCCAGGCGCAGCGTGTCGCGCGCACCCAGGCCGGCCGGCTTCACGCCAGCAGCCAGCAGCGCATTCCAGAACGCGACGACCGCGCTCTGCGGCAGCAGCACTTCGTAGCCGTCTTCGCCGGTGTAACCGGTGCGTGCGACGAACAGTTCAACGCCATCGGTGGAGTTGACGTCCAGCGCGGCGAAGCGGCCGAGCTTGTCCAGGGCGGCACGATCCGACTCCGCCACCAGGCCAGCGACCAGTGCACGCGCCTGCGGACCCTGCACGGCGACGATGGCCAGGTCTTCGCGTTCGACTACTTCGACGCCGAAGGCTTCGGCGTGCTGACGGATCCAAGCCAGGTCCTTCTCGCGGGTGGAAGCATTGACCACCATGCGGAACATGTCCTCGGCCAGGAAGTAGACGATCAGGTCGTCAATCACCCCGCCCTGCGCATTGAGCATGCACGAGTACAGCGCCTTGCCGCTGACCTTGACCTTGTCGATGGAGTTGGCCAGCAGTTGGCGCAGGAACTCACGGGTGCGTGCACCCTTCAGGTCGACCACGGTCATGTGGCTGACGTCGAACATGCCGGCGGCGGTGCGGACCAGGTTGTGCTCGTCGATCTGCGAGCCGTAGTGGATCGGCATGTCCCAGCCTCCGAAGTCGACCATCTTGGCGCCGAGTGAGCGGTGGGTTTCGTTGAGCAGAGTCTTCAGGGTCATGGCCGTTCCACACTAAGGGGACCGCCATTATCCCAGATGGTTACTTTTAAAACCTGCGGCACTGCCACAACGGCAGTGCCGCAACGGTATTCAGACTGGCTGCACCTTGAGCGTCATGCCATCCACGGCCACCACCCGCACTGTACTGCCCTGCGGCAGATCGGGGCCGGCGACCACCCAGAACGCATCATCCACCTTGGCCCGACCGACACCGGCGCTGATCGCCTGCTCCAGCGTCACCACCCGCCCGATCAGCTGCTCGGCGCGACGGTTGAGCAGTGGCTGGTCGCTGGGCCGCGCACGTTGCCGGAACCAGGTGCGATAGACCTGGATCGAGACAAAGCTCAGTACCACGAACAGGATCACCTGCAGCAACACGGTCATGCCGTCGATCGCCCAGACGGTGAGGAACACGGCCGCTGCGGCGATGCCCATCCACAGCATGAAAGCCCCCGGCGCCAGCGCCTCGGCGGCAAACAGGGTCACCGCCAGCGCTGCCCAGATCACCACTTCCCAGCGCATGGCTCAGCGCCCCAGCGGCGGCGGGTTGCCGCGTGTCGGCTGCTTCGCTTCGCCTTGCTTGGCGAAGGCTTCCTTGGCCAGTTCCGAAATACCCGCAATGGAGCTGATCACACCGGTCGCCTCCATCGGCATCAGCACCAGCTTCTGGTTGGGCGAATTGGCCAGTTCACTGAAGGCTTCCACGTACTTCTGCGCGATGAAGTAATTGATCGCCTGCACGCTGCCATTGGCGATGGCATCGGACACCATCGCGGTCGCCTTGGCCTCAGCTTCGGCCAGACGCTCGCGCGCCTCGGCATCGCGGAATGCGGCCTCCCTGCGCCCTTCTGCTTCCAGCACGGCGGATTGCTTCTGGCCTTCGGCGCGCAGGATCTCCGATTGGCGGATACCTTCGGACTCCAGAATGGCAGCGCGCTTGTTCTGCTCGGCCATCTTCTGCTGCTGCATCGACTGCACCAGGTTGGCCGGTGGCTGGATGTCCTTGATCTCGATGCGGGTGACTTTGACACCCCACGGATTGGTGGCATGGTCGACCACGTTGAGCAGCTTGGCGTTGATGGTTTCGCGCTGGCTCAGCGATTCGTCCAGGTCCATCGAGCCGATCACCGTACGGATATTGGTCTGCACCAGCGCAATCATCGCCACTTCCAGGTTGGCTACTTCATAGGCCGCCTTGGCCGCATCCAGCACCTGGAAGAACACCACCCCATCCACCCGCACCACCGCATTGTCCCGGGTGATGACGTCCTGGCTGGGTACTTCCAGCACCTGCTCCATCATGTTCACCTTGCGACCTACGCCGTAAACAATTGGAATCAGGAAGTGCAGACCGGGGGTCATCGTGTGCGTGTACTTGCCGAAGCGCTCCACCGTCCACTCGTAGCCCTGCGGCACCATCCGCACCGTCTTGAACAGCACGATGATGCCGGCCACCACGACCACCAACGCCAACAACCCTGCTCCGCTGCCCATGAGATCGCTCCTCGTGCTGATTGATGGGCCGAGTATAGCGACAGCCCCGGAAACAACTGGGCAGGCGCTTACAGCCGCACCCGCCCGCGCAGGATGTCGACGAACATCACCCAGTCACCGGCAAATGAATAGAAGGGGTGGCGAAAGGTCGCCGGCCGGTTCTTCTCGAAGAAGAAGTGCCCAACCCAGGCAAAGCCGTAGCCGCATAGCAGCGCGAACCACAGCCAGCGCAGCTGGCCGCTCCACAGCAGCATCGCCACACAGAGCAGCACGCCGCAGCTGCCGATGAAGTGCAGGCGACGACTGACGACGTTGCTGTGTTCGCCCAGGTAGAACGGGTAGAACTCACGGAAACTGCTGAAACCTGACATGGCCTGCACCCAGGGCTGGATGCCTCCAGCATAGGCGCTTCAGTTGCTGCGCGGGGCGAACATGATCACCGCCATGCCGAGCAGGCAGAGGCCGCCGCCGAGCAGGTCCCAGCGGGTGGGTTTGACCGAATCCACCAGCCATAGCCACAGCAGCGCCATGCAGACATAGACGCCGCCGTAGGCGGCATAGACGCGCCCGCTGGCAGCCGGATGGAGGGTCAGCAGCCAGGCGAACAAGGCGAGGCTGGCAGCAGCCGGCAACAGCAACCACGGGCTGCCCTGCTGCCGCAGCCATAGCCACGGCAGGTAGCAGCCGACGATCTCGGCCAACGCGGTCAGCAGGAACAGCGCCAGGGTTTTCACTGCGCGGCGTCCTTTTCGTGCTGTTTCACCTGCTGCCAGAGTGCTTCCTGCTGCTGCAGATCAAGCTGCGACATTGCTTTCCCCTGCTCGGCCGCCAGCGCTTCCATCGCGCGGAAACGGCGCTCGAACTTTTGGTTGGCATGACGCAGGGCGGTGCCGCTATCGACCTTGGCGTGGCGGGCAAGATTGGCGCAGACGAACAACACGTCGCCCAGTTCTTCCTGCAGGCGGGTGTGGTTGTCGACGCCAGTGGCAGCAAGCTGAAACTCGGCCTGCACTTCGTCGATCTCCTCACGCAACTTGTCCAGCACCGGCACTGCATCCGGCCAGTCGAAGCCGGTGCGGGCGGCACGCGACTGCAGCTTGGTAGCGCGCAGCCACTCCGGCAGTCCACGCGAAATACCGGCCAATGCAGACCCATCCTGCTCACCCTTGGCGGCACGCTCGCTGCGCTTGATCTCGTCCCAGTTGGCCAGCACTTCGTCGGCGTCGCTGACCTCGGTGTCACCGAAGATATGCGGATGGCGGCGGATCATCTTGTTGCTGATCGATGCCACCACGTCGCCGAAATTGAACGCGCCCTGCTCGCTGGCCATCTGCGCATGGAACACCACCTGCAGCAACAGATCGCCCAGCTCGTCCTTCAGGTCCGGCAGATCGTTGCGGTCGATGGCATCGGCCACTTCGTAAGCCTCCTCCACCGTGTACGGCGCGATGCTGGCGAAGTCCTGTTCCAGGTCCCACGGGCATCCGCCATTGGGATCGCGCAGGCGCGCCATGATCTGCAACAAGGTCTGGATATCGGTCAGTTCGGACATGCGCGCATCACCTTTCATTACGAATACGCCGGCAATCGCCGGCGTTTGAGATTCTCTGCAGGCAGGCTGCGGCCTGGCATCAAAGCCCAGCCACCCACTCCTGCCATGGCAGCGAGGCATCACCCAAGGCGACGAAGTCACCGTTGAGCAGCCGCGGGCGTTGGTTGTAGGCGAATGGCACACCGTCATCGGCAGCCAACACCACACCACCTGCGGCTTCCAGTACGCACTGACCGGCAGCGGTATCCCATTCACTGGTCGGCCCAAGACGCGGGTACACGTCCAGCGTGCCTTCGGCGATGCGGCAGAATTTAAGCGAGGAACCCTGCGCGATCAGCTCGATCTCGCCCATCCGCGCCAACAAGGTCGCGGTGCGCGCACTGGCATGTGAGCGACTGGCGGCAACCCGCAGCGGCGATGCCGGTGGCACCCTTGTGGTGATCGCATCCTGCTGTTCACCGCTACGGCGCCAGGCCTGGCCACCGCGCTGTGCATGCCAGATGACCTCGGTCACCGGCGCCTGCACCACCCCAAACACCGATACGCCCTGTTCGATCAGGGCGATGTTGACGCTGAACTCGCCATTGCGCTTGATGAACTCGCGGGTGCCGTCCAGCGGATCCACCAGCCAATAGCGCTGCCACTGGCGGCGGGTCTCCCACGGCAGTTGCGCCGATTCCTCGGACAGCACCGGGATATCAGGGGTCAGCTGCGACAGACCCGCAACAATCAGCCGGTGGGCGGCCAGATCGGCGGTAGTGACCGGGCTGTCGTCAGCCTTCTGCTCGATATCGAAACCGCTGGCATAGACCTGCATGATCGCCGCGCCTGCGCGCTGGGCGATATCCAGCACGCCTTCGCGCAGGACGTCATCAACTACTGCGCTCATGCGCCACCTCGCAGCCACTCACGGGCAATGAACAGGGCAGCCAGCGAGCGTCCCTCGGAGAAATCCTCGCGCAGCATCAGCTGGTCCAGCTCGGCCAGCTTCCATGGCACCACTTCCAGTTCCTCGGGCTCATCGCCAGGCAGGCGCTCCGGATACAGGTCGCGCGCCAGCACCAACGTGGACTGGTGACTCATGTAAGTAGGTGCCAGGGTCAGACTGCGCAGTGCGTCCAGCCTGCGCGCGCCGTAACCGGCCTCCTCCTTGAGCTCGCGGTCGGCCGCTTCGATCGGCGTCTCGCCTTCATCGATGCGGCCCTTGACCAGACCCAGCTCGTAGCGGTGCAGGCCGGCGGCGTATTCACGCACCAGCAGCACGGTCTCATCATCGAGCATCGGCACCACCACCACCGCGCCGTGACCACCACTGACCAGCCGCTGGAAATGCCGGCGCTCGCCGTTGGAGAACTCCAGATCCAACTGCTGCTGGCGGAACGGACCGATGTGTTCTTCGACCACGTTATGGATCTGTGGCAGGCGGCGACTCATGCGCCGCTCCGGGCAAAACGACGGTAGATCGATAGAATGCGCATTGGCAGATACGTTTTCATGACGTTGAAATGCTAGCAGACCCAGCCGCTCCCCACGCGGCACCGCCTTTGCGAGAACTCCCATGCGCCTTACCCGTTGCCCGATTGAACTGCCGCTTGCCGCCGGCCAGAGCCTGTCCCTGCCTGAGGATGTCGCCAACCATCTGGTCCGGGTGATGCGCCTGCGCGAAGGCGAAGGCTGCGTGTTGTTCAATGGCGATGGCCATGACTACGCGGCCACCATCAGCGCGATCAGCAAGCGCGAGGTACAGGTACACATCGACAGTGCCCAGGCCATCGACAACGAATCACCGCTGGCGATCACCCTGCTGCAGGGCATCGCGCGCGGCGAGAAGATGGACCTGATCCTGCAGAAAGCCACCGAACTGGGGGTCAACCGCATCATCCCGGTCAACGCCGAGCGCACCGAGGTAAAACTGGACGCAGCCCGCGCCGAGAAGCGCATCGCCCATTGGCGCAATGTGGTCGGTTCGGCCTGTGGCCAATCCGGGCGTGCACGGATTCCGTCCATTGGCAGCCCGCAGGCGCTGGCTGCGGCCACCGCGGCACTGCCTGAGCAGACCCTGCGCCTGACCCTGGACCCATTGGGGGAACATCGCCTGGCCTCGCTGCCCGCAGCGCCAGCCAACGGCGTGGTGATCGCGATCGGTCCGGAAGGCGGCTGGTCGCCGCGTGACCGCCAGCAACTGAGCGAGGCGGGCTTCCAGGGCCTGCAGTTGGGCCCGCGCATCCTGCGCACCGAGACCGCCGGCCTGGCCGCCATCGCGGCCCTACAGGCCCGCCTGGGCGACCTGTAGCGCCGAGCCATGCTCGGCTGAGCGTTATCGGCTGCACTCACTGTTGTGGAAGCGGTGTCAGCCGCGAGGCCGACACCGCTGGAACAACCAACCGGTCTGCAATCTGATGGGGTGAGAGCTTCGCGGCTTACGCCGCTCCCACAATGTTGAGGATTGCCGGGAAAGCTTCTGCCGAGCATGGCTCGGCACTACGGGTGCCCTATGCGGGTGCCTTGTGCCGGTCAGGCTACGGCTTCTGCCAGGGCGAGGATCACGGCGCTTTCCACGGCGTCCAGGTCCGGCAGCAGTGCGCTTTGTTCGCCTAGCAGCACGCGCATGTGCACGCCAACCGGCAGGCTTTCTTCCGATGCGTCAGCCAGCAGGCCGTCGCGGGGTACCGCGATCAACTGCGGGAAGGACTGGGTCAGCAGGGCGAAATACGGCAGGTCCGGGTTACCACCCAAGGCCTTGAGCACCACCACCTTGTTGTTGCTGGTCACCATTTCATTGCCATGGCCACTGAGCCCGGCATAGGACAGCAACGGCACGCTCCAGCCATGCCACGCGATCTGCCCGACCAGCCACCCGGGGGTATTGGCAATCGGCTCGACCGCCACGCGGGACATCATTTCCGCCACCGTCGCATTGGGCAGCAATACGCGCTCGGTACCGGCCTGTATCAGTACCCCACGGACTTCATCGTTGTTTGCGTAGCTCATCGTCAGTTCCTGGGTCGCGCTGCGGTCACGCCGCGCAATGCACAGCCAATTCGGCGGCGAGATATTCCGGATCACCGGCGTTCATGCCAGCGACGGCCAGCTGACTGGCAGCGGCCGGGTCATAGCACCCCTCGCCGATCTGCCCCGCCACCCAGCCACCCTTGCCAGCAAATTCCAACACCGGCGCGACCATCGCTACGTCGGCGCCACTGAGCATAAGCACCGCGCTGCGGTCTGGCTGCAGGGCGCCGAGCAGGTCGTTGGCTTCCGCACAGAAGCGCAGGCCCTCGGCACTCGCCTCCACGCCGATCACATCGGGAAGAATGTAGACATCGCCCGGCACCAGGTTCTGCCCTGGGTCGGCCAAGGTCACCGGCAACGGCGTGGCCCGTGCCATCTGCTTGACCAGGTTGGCATAACGACCGCCATCCAGACGCAGCTGCACCAGCACCGGTCGCGCGAAGTCTTCCGGCAAGCTGGCCAGCACGCGGCGCACCGCGTCCGGGCCGCCGATACCAGCGATCAGCAGCACCGCGCCATTCCCTTCTGCAGGGCCGGCATCGATCTCAACCAGGGACAACTCGCTGTTGAGCAGGCTGGCCAAGGCCGGAGGCGGCTCCGGGGCACTGTTGGTTACAGCTGGCGGCGTCTCATAGCCATCGTCCTCTACCAGCGACCAGCTGCTGAAGTCAGCAATCGGCGCCTTCTTGCTTTCGGGTTCAACCGGTGCGGCAACCAGCTCCGGCGGCAGCGGCGGTGGCAGGCTCGGCGACAGCGCTTGCGGGGCTTGCGTGTTCCCGGCGATCAATTCCTCGAAAGACAACACTTCCGGATGCGGTTCAAGCGCGCTGGTCGGAGCGATATAGATTTCGTCGGCAGGCAGGTCATAGGCCTGCACCTGCGCCTCGTCCAGGTGGAACTGCAGCGGCGCGTCCACGTGACCATCGGCCGGGCGCGGCGGCAGGCCGGGCTCGAGGGTGATTGCCGGCTCGGCGTCTTCATTCTCCAGACCCGGCGGCAGCACGTTGTCATGCCCCTGCAGCTTGGCTGCCAGATGGCGGATCCAACGCTGTGCTTCCCAGCCTTCACGGCGTGCCGCCAGCTCGGCCTCCTCGAACAACAAGGAAAGCTCCGGCGTCTCCAACACCGACTCCAGCCGCTCCAGCGCGTCCTCGATCGCCGGCTCCAAGGCCACCAGCACGACCTGTGGCGCAGCCGAGGTCAACGCGGCCGGTTCCAACTGGTTGGGGTCTTCTTCCAGCACGATGCGGCCGCCGGCGGCCACCAGTGCCTCGCGCAGGCGATAACGGGCGGCACCGGCACGCGCCAGCAGTGCAACCGGCTTGGCAGTGTCGTCAGTCGCGTGCACGGGCGATCCCCAGCAGGTCATAGACATTGCGCATCAAATCCAGCTCCTGGTACGGCTTGCCGAGATAGCGTTGGACGCCGATCTCGAATGCGCGCTGGCGATGCTTGTCGCCACTGCGCGAGGTGATCATCACGATCGGGATGTTCTTGTAGCGCGGATCCGCACGCATCGCAGTGGCCAGCTCGTAGCCGTCCATGCGCGGCATTTCGATATCCAACAGCATCAGGTCGGGGATGCGTTCTTCCAGCCGCTCCAGCGCTTCCACGCCGTCGCGAGCCACGGCCACATCCAGGTTGTGACGTTCCAGCACACGGCCGGTGACCTTGCGCATGGTCAGCGAGTCGTCGACCACCATCACCAGCGGCACGTGGCGCTGGCTGCTGGCCTCGATGACTTCGACCGTCTGCTGCGGCTGGGTCAGATGACGACGTACCAGCGGTGCCACGTCCAGGATCACCACCACATTGCCTTCGCCGGTGATCGTTGCACCGTAGATACCCGGCACCGAGGCGATCTGCAGGCCCACCGGCTTGACCACGACCTCGCGGTTGCCCAGCACCTGGTCGATCGCTACCGCTGCGCGCAGGTCGCCGGAGCGCACCAGCAACAGCGGAATTTCGGTCTGGCCTTCGGCCTTGGCGGCAACCTGACCCACCAGCGTGCCGAGGTTGTACAGGCTGAAATCTTCGCCGCTGTAGTGGTAACCGCCTTCGCCCGACTCGAAACGCTCGCGCGAAATACGGCCGATACCACTGACCGATGCCACCGGCACCGCGTAGGTGGTTTCGCCGATGCGGACGAACACCGCCTGGGTAACCGCCAGCGTCTGCGGCAGGCGCAGGGTGAAGGTCGCGCCCTGACCGCGCACCGAGTGGATATCCACCGAGCCGCCAAGCTGACGCACTTCGTTGCGCACCACGTCCATGCCCACGCCGCGGCCAGCCAGCTGGCTGACCTGTTCGGTGGTGCTGAAGCCGGAAGCGAAGATCATCTGGTCCAGCTGGGTGTCGTCGACCTGCTCGTCGCTGCCCAACAGCCCACGCTGCTCGGCGCGGCGACGGATCGCCTCGCGGTCCAGGCCGGCACCGTCATCGCCGACTTCCAACACGATTTCCGAACCTTCGCGACGCAGGCGCAGGGCGATTTCGCCTTCTTCCGGCTTGCCCGCGGCGGTACGTACAGCCGGCTGCTCCAGGCCATGGGCAACCGAGTTGCGCAGCATGTGCTCCAACGGCGCGACCATGCGGTCCAGCACGTTGCGATCGAGTTCGCCGTGGGTGCCTTCCAGCTTCAGGTGCACCTGCTTGTCGGTTTCCTGCGCGGCCTGACGCACCACACGACGCAGGCGCGGCACCAATCCATCGAACGGCACCATGCGCGCACGCATCAGACCGTCCTGCAGTTCCGAGCTCACGCGCGACTGCTGCTGCAGCAGGGTGTCGTAGTTGCGTGACAGATCGTCCAGCACACCTTGCAGACCGCCCAAGTCGGCAGCCGATTCGTTCAGCGCACGGCTGAGCTGCTGCAAGGTGGAGAAACGGTCCAGTTCCAGCGGATCGAAGGTCTGGTCGGCCTGCTCATGCTCGCGGCGGTAACGCGCCACGATCTGTGCTTCGGTCTCCAGATCCAGGCGACGCAGCTGGTCACGCAGACGCGCGTTGGTACGGTCCAGCTCAGCCATGGCGCCGCGGAACGCGCCCAACTGCTGTTCCAGGCGCGAGCGGTAGATCGCCACTTCGCCGGCGTGGTTGACCAGGCTGTCGAGCAGGTCGGCGCGTACGCGCACCTGCTCCTGTCCGCGCGGTGCGCCTTCTTCTTCGTTGCTGGCCTGCTCTTCGCGCAGCGGTGCAGACAGCGGTTCGATCGCCGCCAGCGGCTGCGGCAGCACGTCGACAGCGGCAACACTTGCCGGTGCCGATTCGAACGTGGGAGCAGCGGCTTCCACCGGTGCCTGCGCGGCTTCGGCGCGACCATCGGTGCGCGCTTCGAAGGCCTCGATCAGATCGGTCGGCATCACTACCGCGCGATGCTCGCCGGTGCGGATCAACAACTGGTGCAGACGGTCGAAACCGCGCTCCAGCAGCTGCACGTCGGCGCGGGTGATCTCGGTGCGGTTGGCTGCAACCGCCTCCAGCAGCGATTCGATGCCATGACCGAGGTCACCGATGGCATTGATGCCGGCCATGCGTGCGCCACCCTTCAGGGTGTGCAGGTCACGCTGCAGGCCAGCCAGCGCTTCGCGGTCTTCCGGCGCGGCGCGCATGTCGTTGACCAGGCCATCGCAATGATCGAGCAGGTCCTTGCCTTCCTCGACAAAGATATCGACCAGCTCGCGGTCCAGGTCGGCGAAGTTCAGCGGCCCGGCGTCCAGTTCGTGTGCCACAGCTGCGGCGACCGGTGCCTCAGCCTGTTCCGGCAATGCTGCGGTCAGCGGTGCCAGCACGGTCTTGGCGACGACAAAGGTTTCGACGGCAGCTGGCTCGACAAGCTCGCTCACAGCCACATCATCAAGCTGTGCGGCTTCTTCAAGCTGCTCGGCTTCCTCAATCGCCAGCGCGTCCTCGACCGAAGTATCTTCTTCGTCCGAAGCAGTCTCTTCGATCAAAGCGGCCTCTTCGGCTTCGGCTTCGGCCTCAGCTTCGATTTCGACTTCAGCTCCGGGCTCGTCTTCATCAGCAGCTTCCAGCTCCGGCGCTGCATCCACAACCGGTTCATCACCAATCACAGCAACAGCATCAGTCTGAGCGACGGCGATCGACGGCTGCACGACGCTGTCATCGGCAACTTCGTCGAGCTCCGCGGCGACGTCAACCTGATCTTCGGCCACTGCCTGTTCAACTGCTTCCGTTGCTGCCAGCTCGCCTTCTTCAGTCGACCCCGCCGTGCTTGACGCTTCGGCTCCGGCTTCAGTTGGGCCCAGCTGCGCTGCGCCAACGGCAGCTGCGACGCTGGCGATGGCCAAGGCGCGTGCGACAACGCTGTCACGGTCATCCAGATGGCCGGATGCCTCCATCGCGACCAACGTATTCTGCTGACCGTCCTCGGGCCGGGTGTCGACTGTGTTGGCTGCAGATGCTGCATCAACATCAGCGCCGACGGCCAGTTCGGGTTCGATCTCGGCTGCTTCTGCGGCCACCTCGGCGTCGCGTGCAGCACCCCAGGTCGAGGCCCGCACGGCGTCATAGTGGTCTTCAGCTTCGGCGGCATGCTGCGAAACGGCCGGCTCGACGACCTCAGCCGATTCGGCGACGTCGATCTGTCCGCTCACTTCGCCAACGGCAAGCTCGGTTTCCAGCCCGCTCTCATCGCCGGCTTCAAACGCCTGCGACAGTGCCTCGGCATCAACCGAATCAACATTGTCAGCTGCTGCGTGCGCGCCGCGCTCGGCGACGTCTGCAGCAACCTGCGCTTCAGTGGCTTCCAGCGTTGCCACATTGCCAGGTGTCTCTTCCAGCAGGCCAGAGTCGAAGTACGCGGACAGGTCTTCCGTACCCACCACCTCGGAGCTGACGTCGCTGTCCAGCGAACCTGTTGACTGCAGGGCCACGACATCGTCTGCAACAAGCTCGTCTTCGGCCAGCATCGGCGGCCACTTGCCATCCGGCAGGTCATCAACCAGCGCCTGCAGACGCTCCGCCACGCCCGGGAATGCCGGGATGCGCGGCGAAGGCGCGCGCAATGCGGTGATCGTGGTGTGTACCGCCGCCGCCATCTGCGCCAGCGCATCCACGCCCGCGGCGGTCGGCGTTACCGCCGCCGCCAGCGAACGCTTGACGAAGGTTTCCGCCGGGCTGGTGATCTGGGTGATCACCGGCACATCGGTCATCGCGAATGCACCGCTCATGGTGTGCACGGCGCGCAACAGGTCTTCGGAGACAGCTTGCGGCTGTGCAACCGAGCCAGCCAGCCAGGTATTGACCGTGACCAGATGCGCGCCGATCTCGGCTTCGAGAATCTCGCGCAGCACCTCGTCCACCGATGCAGGGGTGCCTTCCGCATCCTCGATCTCGATCGCGGCTGCAAGATCGCTTTCCGCCGCCTCGGCGATCTTGAGTTCCGGCACCACTTCGTCAACCGGCGCGGCGGCTGCAACAGCACTGGCACCGGTCACGTAGAACGCTTCTTCGCCTGCTGCAACGCGGTCAGCCACGTCCTGGATGCCCAATAGATCGGACTGGATGTTGCCAACACCGCGCAGTGCCGCATTCAATTCCGGCAACACGTCATAGGCCTGCGTCACCGCAGCCATGACCGCAGGACTGGCGGGACGGCTGCCATCAAGCACGCGGTTGAGCATGCTCTCGATCTTCCAGCTGAACTCGCCCAAGGTGCGTGCACCAACCAGGCGCCCGCTGCCCTTCAAGGTATGGAATACGCGCCGTACCGGGCGCAGACGCTCCATGTTGGCTGGTGCTGCGCGCCATGCGGGCAGCAGATTGCCAAGGTTCTCCAGTTCTTCGTCGAATTCCTCGATGAAGACGTCGCGGATGTCCTGATCGATTACGTCGCCGCCATCGATGAAACCGCCGTCAAGCTGCTGCGCCGGCGCGGAAGCACGTGTCGGCGCGGCAGCACTGGCAGTGCTGGCAGCGACTTCCGCAGTAGCGGGCTCGGGCTGCAATGACTCAGGTAGCGCGAAAGGATCGAAGGCCTCGGCAGCCGCATCAAGCTGCGCCATGAACGCAGCGGTTTCCATATCCAGTGTGGATACGGCTTCGACAGACTCGGAAACCGATTCAATCGGTGCAGATGTCTGCTCCCAATCATCGGCGAGCGATACCTGCGCACTCGTTCCGCCATCGATCACCGGATTGACGGCTTCCAGCTCCGGGCTGAAGAACACATCGGTGTCAGCAAACTCAAGGTTGACCAGCTCAGCATCAAGCGCGCCGGTGCTGGCAGGCTCGGGCGCCTGCACTGCTTCTGTATCGGTGCCGTCCAGCGTCAGCAGCGACGTGTCGAAGTGATAGTTCTGGCTCGCGCCAGCGGAGCTTGCGTCCTCGGCGGCGACCGGGTCGAAGCTCGCGGCAAACGGCGCCGGTGCTTCTGCTTCATTCGGATTGGCCAGTTCGTGGCCTTCAAGCACCATCGGCGCCAGGCTGAAGCTGCTCTCAGCAGCTTCAGGTGTCTCGGCGGCAACTGGATCGAATGCAAAACTCTCCGCTGCGGCATCTGCTGCCTGCGCTGCAGACACGTCCACGTTCTGAACCGGTGTGGTCGGGGTTGCCACCGCATTGATCGCCGCGCCAAACACCAACGGGTAATCAGCGGCAGCTGCCTGCGGCTTTTCTTCCACTTCCAGTGGCGGCAACGGCGGCGGCATGGCCGCTGCGGCGATAGCCGGTGCCTGCTCGACGACCTGCGATGCTTCGCCCGCCGTTTCGACAGTTTCAGCCGGTGCTTCAGCCACATCCACAACTACCGAATCAGCCACGCCGATGCCCGCGCTGTCCGCAACGGCTGCGGTGCTGAGGTCGGCAGCCACCGTCTCGACCGCAGCGCTGTCGGCCACCGCGAACTGCGACGGAATCGGCCAGTAACGCAGGGTTTCCAGGCTGGTGCGGGTGATATCGAGGATTTCCTCGCGGCCCGGGCGACGATCGCGCAGGGCTTCAAGGAAGTACTCCAGGCTGGCCATCGCGTCGGCCAAGGTGTCGAGCTGGCGGCCGCTCGGGATACGCTGGCGTGCGATCAGTTCGACGTCGATGTACTGGCGTACAGCCTGCAGGTAATCGGCCGGTACCGGCATCTCCAGCATGCGCAGTGCGCCGGAGACCTCGCCCAGCAGGCGTGGCACTTCGGCCAGGCGTGCATGGTCCCAGTTGGTCTCGATGAAGGCGACAAAGGATTCGCGCGCGGCGGTGAAGTTGGCGATGGCTTCATGCGCCAGCACTTCCACGGTACGGCGTGTCTCCACCGAACCCGCATCATCTTCACCTGCGACGTTCGCGCCCAGATGGGCGACCTGCTCGTCCAGCGATGCGTCCACATAGAGCAGCGCGCCGGCGATATCCAGCAACAGGTTGTCGTCGATCTGGCGACTGCCGTTGACGACTTCATGCAGCGAATCGCGCTGCTGGGCAACGATGCCACGGGCAACGCCCAGGCCCATCACACCCAAAGTATCTGAGACGGCGCCCAGCTCATTGACCTGCACCTGCAGATCGGCCGGGTTGCCATCCATGCGCATATGCAGATCGAGCGCATCCTTGATGCGCATCAGTTCTTCCTTGACCGCATTGCCCACGGTGTCCAGCAGTTCGCGGTTACGCCCGCTCACGCTGCCACGGGCATGCTCCAGTTCATCCGGACTGGCGTCGCTGGCATCGGGATTGAAGGCGAACAACACGCTTTCATTGATGCCTTCAGCGCCGCGTGCTGCACGGATGTCATTGAGCAATGGCAGCAACACGATCGGAATATCACGATGGCCGTTCTGCAGGCGCTCCAGATAGTCGGGCAGCAGCACGGTGCCACGCATCAGCGTGGCGCAGGCTTCATCGCGGTCGGCGACGCCACCGTCACGCACTGCATTGGCCAGCAGCTCCAGCTCCTCGGCAACCATCGCCGGCGCATACAGCTCAACCATCCGCAGCGTGCCCTGCACCTGGTGCAGATAACCGGCGCAGAAGCGCATGCGGCTGGAATCGCTGGGATCTTCCACGAACGCTTCGACCTCGTTGCGCACCTGGCGCAGGGTCTCGTCCAGCTCGGGCTTTACCCACCCAAGAGCTGCGTGGCTCATCGCATCGCGCAAGGTACTCATCGCACTCCCCCGTGCAGCATCAATTGCATGCCGTCCGGGCGGCCCTGCGTTGCGTTGTGACGAAACTTCATCTGCTGATTCCTCTGCATCCCCGCCCGATCAGTCCGTTCAGGCCGGCAACTTGAAGTCGGCCACCGAACGGCGCAGCTCTGCCGCCAACTGGTTCAACTGACCCAGCGAGTCGGCGGTCTGCCCGGCACCCTGCGAGGTCTGGCCGGTAATCTGCCGGATAACGCCCATCGTCTGGGTGATGTCGGTAGCTGCCGAGGCCTGCTGGTTGGCGGCGATGGAGATGCTTTTAATCAAATTGTTCAATGCGTTCGACACGCGTTCAATTTCGGTCAGCGCGGTACCGGCGTCTTCGGCCAGACGCGCGCCGGACACCACTTCGGCGGTGGTCTGTTCCATCGAGGTAACGGCTTCGTTGGTATCGGCCTGAATCGCCTGCACCAGACCTTCGATTCGGCGGGTTGCGCCGGAGGTACGTTCTGCAAGGCGCTGCACTTCGTCGGCCACCACGGCAAAACCGCGACCGGCTTCACCGGCCGAGGCTGCCTGCACGGCAGCGTTCAATGCCAGGATGTTGGTCTGCTCGGAAATGTCGTTGATCAGTTCCACGATCGAGCCGATCTCCTGTGAGGATTCACCCAGGCGCTTGATGCGCTTGGAGGTTTCCTGGATCTGGTCGCGGATCTGGTCCATGCCCTGAATGGTCTGGCGCACCACGCCGGCGCCTTCGGTAGCGATCACCACCGAGCGCTGTGCCACTTCGGCCGACTCGGTGGAGTTGCGCGACACCTGCTCAATGGAGGTGGCGATTTCGCCGATACGGTCCGAGGCGCTGGTGATCTCGTCGGCCTGGTGGCCTGCGGCTTCTGCCAGCTGCATTGCCGTTGCCTGGGTTTCCTGTGCCGACACCGCCACCTTCGAGGAGATGTCGTTGATGGTGGTCACCAGGTGGCGCAGTTCGTCCACGGCGTAGTTGATAGCGTCGGCGATGGCGCCGGTCATGTCCTCGGTCACCGAGGCCTTTACCGTCAGGTCACCTTCACCGAGCGAGCTGATTTCGTCCAGCAGACGCATAATCGCCTGCTGGTTGCGGCTGTTGAACTCCACCTGGGTCTGGTAACGCACGTCCTGCTCGCGCGAACGGGTACGCACCGTGCTCCACACGAAGCCGATGATCGACAGCACCGACAGGCCGCCGAAGATCACGCTCCACCAGAAGTTCGGGAAGATGCGGGTATCGCGGGCCGAACCGAAGGCCGAGAACGCATCGAACAGCTTGCGGCTGCTTTCCAGCATCTTGTCCGAACCGGTCGCCAGTGCGGCTGCCGAGGACTGTGCGGCGAACAGGTTGCGCGAGCTGGCCAGAATGGCGTCGGCGTCCTTCTTCATCTTTGCCCACTGGTTGGCCGACTGTTCCAGCGCAACCTGTGCATTGGCATTGCGCACGGCGGCAATACCCATTTCCTCATTGCCGTTGCGCAGGCCTTCCAGCACCTGCGTGAACACCACCATGTCGCGGGCCAGCGCGTCACCGGCGCCGCTTGCACCGGCACCGCCAGCGCGGATTTCGGTGACGCGACGGGCCATGGTGCCAACCACCACCACCTGCTGCAGGCCGTTGTAGACCTGCGAGGACTGGGCGCCGCCGGCAGTCATTGCGCGCACCACTTCGTTCAACTGCGCCTGCAGCTGCGGCACCGCGCCGACAAAGGCATCGGCATTACCGGCCAGGGCCAGCACGGCTGGCTCGGAGGCGACGATCTGCTCGGCGTTCTTGGACAGCGGCTTCCAGGTATCGACCAGCGCGTTCAGCGGGCCGGACACGCCAGTCTCATTGCCGTAACGGCCCTGCAACTCGCTGACCGTACTTTCCACCTTGCTGCGCGTGTCCTTGAACGCTGCGTAGCTTTCGCGGCTACCGGCCACGGCTTCACGGCCCTGGTTGGCCAGCTGCTGTGACAGCACCTGCAGATCGGCGGCGCCGGTACTGGCGCCGGCCAGTCGACTACCCTGCCAGGTGGCCACGCCGGTGTTGGCACCGAACACCACCATCGAGAGCACCAACAAGCCCAACCAGAAGTTGGTGCTTACGTTGCCAAGCTTGCCAGCCTTGGCGGCTTCAGGAGCAGTACTCATCGTTCGACCTCGGTCTCAATACGAAGAGGCAAGCGCGCCAATCAGGCGGCCGCTTGCCGGAATTCAGGAGTGCGGGAAAGCAGTGACAGCGAAAACACACCCCAGTCACGGCCTTCATCATGGAAGGCACGTTCGACGAAGTGCGCGTAACGGCCCTGGGCGATGTCACCGGCCGGCACCTGCATCGGTGCCTCGAAGCTGCGCTGGCCATACAACTCGTCGATCACCAGCGCGACGTCGCCGCCACTCTGGCGCATGATCAACACGCGCTGGCCTTCCTGCGGCGGCGTACGTTCACCTTCCAGGAAGTTCTTCAGGTCCACCACCGGGAACAGGTTGCCGCGCAGGTTGCCCACGCCCAGCAACCACGGCTGCGCGCCGGGAACCGGAGTAACCGGCGGCATCGGCACGATTTCCACCACTTCGCGGAAATCGGAGACCAGATGCCGGCTGCCAACGCGGTAACCCACGCCACGCCAGACATCCTGCGAAAAGCTGCGCTCGGGCAGCTGTACCGCGTGCGCCAGACTGCGGCGTTCGTAGGCTTCAAGGATGTCGAATGGAGAACGCATCAACCCACCAGTTTGTTGATCCGCGCGATCAGATCTTCCTCGCGCGGCGGCTTGACGATGTAATCGCTGGCGCCTTGACGCATGCCCCAGGCCTTGTCGGTTTCCATGCCCTTGGTGCTGACGATCAGTACCGGGATGGCACGCGTGGACTCGTCACGCGACAGCGCGCGGGTCGCCTGGAAACCGCTCATTCCCGGCAACACCACGTCCATCAGCACCAGCTGCGGAGCCTGCTCACGGGCAATCTGCAGGCCGTCCTCGGCATTGTCAGCCGACAACACCTCGTGCCCAGCCTTGAGCAACCACTGTGTAAACACCGCCCTGTCGGTCGGTGAGTCCTCGATCAAAAGAATTCGAGCCATTTTGTGCCTTTCCCCCTGGTCAGGCGTTGACGTATGTGCGGATGGCACCTAGTAGTTCGTCGCGGGTAAATGGCTTGGTGAGGTATTGCTCGGAACCGACGATGCGGCCACGGGCTTTGTCGAACAGGCCATCCTTGGACGACAGCATGATCACCGGCGTCGACTTGAACAGCTGGTTGCCCTTGATCAGCGCACAGGTCTGATAGCCATCCAGCCGCGGCATCATGATGTCGACGAAGATGATCTGCGGTTGCTGGTCAGCGATCTTGGCCAACGCTTCGAAACCGTCAGTAGCGGTAACGACCTCGCAACCTTCACGTTTGAGCAGTGTTTCAGCCGTGCGCCTGATGGTCTTCGAATCATCGATGACCATCACCTTCAGCCCTGCGAGTTCCCCACCCGCAGCCATGTTTTCAACCATTTTTGTTCCCCGAACGCGCGACCGATACCAAGTGCGATATTGCCGCGAAAGCGCATCTATATCCCAGCCCAGCCGCGAACTGTCAAGCGATGTCCGCAGGACTTGGCCGATCCCCAATGTAATGTGACCTGCATCTCAATAAAAGCGCAGCACCATTCAGCCTCAGCGTTCCGCTTTCCGCGCTGTGCGGCCCCGCCCTGAACGGCTAACATCGTCGACCAGATCTGCTGGATTCAAGTCATGCCTTTAGACGTCATCGTGGTGATGGACCCCATCGCCGACATCAAGATCGCCAAGGACACCACCTTTGCGATGCTGCTGGAAGCCCAGCGCCGCGGGCATCGGCTGCACTACGTGCGCCCCGGCGGGCTGTCCCTGCACGGTGGCCAGGCCCAGGCCGAGGTTGCCCCGCTGCAGGTGCATGACGACAAGGCCGGCTGGTTCAGCCTGGGCGAGTTCGCCCCGCTGGCATTCGGCCCGGGGCAGATCGTGCTGATGCGCAAGGACCCGCCATTCGATGGCGAGTACCTGTACGACACGCACATCCTCAGCGTCGCCCAGCAGGCCGGCGCCACCGTGGTCAACGACCCGCAGGGCTTGCGCGACTTCAACGAGAAGCTGGCCGCGCTGCTGTTCCCGCAGTGTTGCCCGCCGACCCTGGTCAGCCGCAACGCGCGCGAACTCAAGGCCTTCGTGCTTGAACACGGCCAAGCCGTGCTCAAGCCGCTGGACGGCATGGGCGGGCGCTCGATCTTCCGCAGCGGCACCGGCGATCCGAATCTCAACGTGATCCTGGAGACGTTGACCGATGGCGGCCAACACCTGGCCTTGGCACAGCGCTTCATTCCCGACATCAGCGCTGGCGACAAGCGCATCCTGCTGATCGATGGTGTACCGGTGGACTATTGCCTGGCACGCATCCCGCAGGGCGACGAATTCCGCGGCAACCTGGCCGCTGGCGGTCGCGGCGAAGGCCGTCCGCTGAGCGAGCGCGACCGCTGGATTGCCGCCCAGGTCGGCCCGGAAATGAAGCGCCGCGG
The DNA here is from genome assembly GCF_056759895.1 of Stenotrophomonas sp. STEN038. Lineage (NCBI taxonomy): Bacteria > Pseudomonadati > Pseudomonadota > Gammaproteobacteria > Lysobacterales > Lysobacteraceae > Stenotrophomonas > Stenotrophomonas sp. STEN038. The sequence goes on along the minus strand of NZ_JBRRDW010000002.1, from coordinate 128,532 downwards.
CATGCGCTTCGTTGGCCTGGATGTGATTGGCGACTATCTGACCGAGGTCAACGTCACCAGTCCTACCTGCGTGCGCGAGCTGGATGCGCAGTTCGGCCTGAACATCGCCGGCCAGTTGTTTGATGCGATCGAGGCTGGCCTGGCCTGATGTATTCCCAGCCTGACGTCCTGCCCGCGGCACCGCGGGTCAGCGAGCAGCAACGCCTCACCGCCACCCTGGTGCTGTCCACGCTGGTGCATGGCTTGCTGATCCTAGGGGTGGGCTTTGCAGTGAGCGACAACGCACCGCTGGTACCGACGTTGGATGTGATCTTCAGCCAGACCAGCACCCCGCTCACGCCCAAACAAGCCGACTTCCTCGCCCAGGCCAACCAGCAGGGCGGCGGCGACCACGACAAGGCCCAGCGCCCACGCGATTCCCAGGCTGGCATCGTGCCGCAGTTGCAGGACGGGCTGGCACCGGTGCCGTTGCAGGCGCAGAACGCGGCAGCGCCACCGCCGCCGCAGGCGCGCATCATCACCAGCACCCAGGGCAAGGACCCGGTTGCGAGCGCGCAGACCCAACCGCTGCCGGATCGCCCTGATACCAACGCACCGATGAGCGCGCGCGAACAACGCGATGCGGCGATGGCGCGGCTGGCGGCCGAGGTGCATCTGCGCTCGGAGCAATACGCCAAACGCCCCAACCGCAAGTTCGTCTCGGCCAGTACCCGCGAGTACGCCTATGCCAACTACCTGCGCGCCTGGGTCGACCGCGCCGAGCGCGTCGGCAACCTGAATTATCCCGACGAAGCGCGCCAGCGCCGGCTCGCCGGCCAGGTGGTGATCACCGTTGGCGTGCGTCGTGACGGCAGCGTGGAGAGCAGTCGCGTGCTGCGCAGCAGCGGCGTGCCGCTACTGGATGCCACCGCCCTGCGCGTGATCGAGCAGGCGCAGCCGTTCCCGGCATTGCCCGAGACCAAGGACGACATCGACATCCTGCAGGTCACCCGCACCTGGATGTTCCTGCCCGGCGGGCAGCTGCACGACGATCGTTGAACCGGTTGTTTTGTAGGAGCGGCGTAAGCCGCAAAGCTCGTACATTCCCAGATCGCAATCAGGCCGGTAGTTCAGACAACACCGGTTTCGCGGCTTACGCCGCTCCTACAAAACCCAACAGATCTCAGCGCTTGGAATCGCGCAACGCCTGCTGTTCGATCAGGGTCAGCGCGACGTTGTCGCGCAGGTAGGCGGGCTGCACCAGCTCCGGGGCGATGGCTTCGCCGCGCAGCATTACCGGTACGGCGATCTTCAGCACGTCGGCAGCACTGGGCAATGCCTGCGCATCCACACTGCTCAGCCGCGGCTGCAGGCGCGCGTTCAACACGCCCTCGCCCGCCGCGAAACCAGTACCGACACCGGCCCAGGTGCTGTCATCGGCCGGCAGCTGCACCGCATCCGGCGCGACCAGCAACTCACGCTCCTGCAACTGCAGTGCGCCATCGGCGTCACGCAGATAGCGCGCCGCGTAAAGCTCCCCCATGCGCGCATCGATGCAGGCCAGCACCCGCGGCGCATCGGCCGGCGCACGCAGTGCCAAGGTCTGCAGGGTCGATACCGGCAACAAGGGCCGATCCAGCGCCAAGGCAATGCCCTGCGCGATGGCGATTGCCAAACGCACGCCAGTGAAGGCACCCGGCCCACGGCTCAGCGCGATCGCGTCCAGCTGGTTGCGGGCAATACCGGCTTCAGCCAGCAACTGCTCGGCCCACGGCAAGCTCAGCTCGGCATGCCGACGCGGCGCTACTTCAAACCGTTCCAATACCTGCCCATCCACATACAGGGCGACGGAACAGGCTTCAGTGGCGGTTTCAAAGGCAAGCAGCTTCATGGCATCACATCAGGAAAGGGAGAACGGCGGCGCTTCCGAACCAGCGTCGGCCGAGGCCGGCGGGCTGGCGGAATCCGCCACCGGCGCCCATTGTCGCGCAAAGAAGGCCTGCACATCGGCCAGCGCGCGGGTACGGCGGAATGCCGGCAGCGAATCCAGGAAGATCCGGCCGTAGCCGCGCGACAGCAGGCGCGGGTCGCACAGCACCAGCACGCCGCGATCGGTCTCGCTGCGAATCAGCCGGCCCACGCCCTGCTTGAGCGCGATCACCGCCTGCGGCAGCTGCTCATCGCGGAACGGATTGCCGCCTTGGCGGCGGATCGCATCCAGCCGCGCTTCGAACACCGGATCATCTGGAGCAGCGAACGGCAGCTTGTCGATCACCACCACGCTCAGCGCATCACCAACCACGTCCACGCCTTCGCGGAAGCTGGCCGCGCCCAGCAGCACGCCATTGCCTGATTCGCGGAAGCGCTGCAGCAGGCTGGCACGTGGCGCTTCACCTTGCACGAACAGCGGCCACGGGCCATCACGCAGCGCATCGGCCGCCTCACGCAGCGCGCGATGCGAGGCAAACAACAGGAATGCCCTGCCCTGCGACGCTTCCAGCACCGGCCGCAAGGTGGCGATCAAGGCCGCGCCATAACCACGCGCAGCCGGATCGGGCAGCTGCTGTGGCAGATAGCACAGGGCCTGCTGCTGCCAATCGAAGGGACTGGGCTGTACCAGGGTATCCGGATCATCCAGACCCAGACGCTTGGACAGATGTTCAAAGCCACCATCCACGGTCAAGGTGGCCGAAGTGAATACCCAGGCCGCCATCGAGCGCAGACGGTGCTCGCGCAACGGCCCGGACACGTCCATCGGCGTGCGCTGGCAACGGAAACCGCGCGGTGTCAGTTCGTACCACAGCACATCGTTGCCATCGTCGACGGGAAACAGCGAGTCGCTGGCCGCTGGCGCGACACCTTCTCCCGGCGCGACTGCAACCTCATCGATATCCCACGCATCGACCGCGCCACTGTCGCCGTCATCCAACCAGCGTGACAATCGCGACACACCTTCCAGCGCGCGTGCATGGCAGGCATCCAGCCCCGGCGAGGCTTCACGCACAAAGCCCAATGCATCACGCAGCTGGGCCATCCCCGCAGCGACCGCATCAAAGCCTTCCGCCACCGCCGGCACCGCCAGGGCACGCCAGCGGGTGCCACGTTGCGGCAGTTTTTCCATCGCCTCGCGCAGTTCGCGCAAGGCCAGTTCAAGCGTCGCCACCGGTTGCTGCAGGGTGGCCTGCGCACCAGCAACGCTGCGGCACTCTGCGAGGCAATCGCGCGCCAGTTCCTGCCACGGACGCATGCCGAAGCCTTCACCAAAGAAGTTGGCCGCAAGCTCAGGCAACTGGTGCGCCTCGTCGATGACGAAGGCCTGCGCGCCGGGCAGGATTTCGCCAAAACCTTCCTGCTTCAGAGCCAGATCGGCGAGCAGCAGATGATGATTGACCACCACCAGATCCGCCTCCTGCGCCCGCTGCCGCGCCTGCACCACGAAACAATCGCCCCAGAACGGGCAATCGGTTCCCAGGCAGTTGTCCACGGTCGAGGTGACCATCGGCAGCAACGGCGAATCATCGGCCAAGCCATCCAGCTCTGCCATGTCGCCGTATTGGGTGCGGCCGGACCAGGTGAGGATGCGCTGGAACTGCGCCACCTGCTCGGTCGAGGTGAAACGCGGCTCGCCGCGTGCCTGATCCAGGCGATAGCGACATAGGTAATTCGCCCGCCCCTTCAGCAGAGCGGATCGATGACCAACGCCCAATGCGGCGCGCACGCGCGGCAGATCGCGGTGATAGAGCTGGTCCTGCAACGCGCGGGTACCGGTGGAGACAATGGTCTTCAAACCGGACAGCAAGGCCGGCACCAGATAGGCGTAGGTCTTGCCGGTGCCGGTACCGGCTTCGGCCAGCAACACGTCGCGCTGCTGGAAGGTCTCGGCGATGGCCCCGGTCAGGCGCAGCTGGGCGGGGCGCGGCACGAAGGCATCGAGCTGACGCGCAAGCGCGCCGCCTTCACTGAGTGCTTCGCAGCTGGCGGTGACTAGGGAGGACATGGCTCAAGCGCCGGGAATGGTGAATCGAAAATAGGAAAAGGCCGCAGACCTCAATCGGAATGGTGAACGCGCCATGGCACTGACGGAATACACCCTCGCCCGGCGTTCAGGCACTTCCATTCCCTGTTCCCAACTCCCCATTTCCGGTGCAAATCAAAAGCGCTTGATCCCCGGCACGGTGCAGCCTTCGATCTGCGCATGCGCGGAGACGGCATTCTCTTTTTCGGCGCGGGCCAGACGCGATTGTTCGATGGTGGCCCAGTGGCGACGGCACAGCGGACCGGTGCGCGAGCCCAGATCCACCGCCTTCCTCGCCAAGGTCTCGGCACGCGACCAGTCAGCCTGCAGCAGGGCGATTTCGGCGCGTTCCTGCAGGATGCCCGGGTCATCGGTCACCTGCAGCAGCGCTTCGTTCAAGGCTTCGGCGGCACCGGCCAGGTCGCCGGCTTTGCGCAGGGCGATGGCGGTCTGGCGCAGATCATCCACCTGCGCATCGCGCAGCGGCTGCACTGACAGCTCGGTGTCATCGACACCGGCAATGGCATCCACCGCAGCCAGACGCTGGGCCGGGGTGGTGTTGTCGACCACCGCCGGCTTCGCCGCCGGTGGTGCGCTGACGCAGCCTGCAAGTGACAGGGAAGCTGCAGCAGCAAGCATCGTGTAGCGGATCAAAGACTTGGTATTCATGCTTGGGATTATCGCGCAGGCGTCTGTGCAGCGGGGGCCGCAGCCGGTTCAGGTTCCTTGCGATCCAACCCCAACCAACCGCGCCAGCCGCCGCCGGACTGCTCTTGGGCACCGTCGGCACCTTCTTCCAGTGGCACTTCCGCCGGCACTGCACAGGGCACGTACTGCGGCGCATAGCCAACCACGAACGGGAAGCGGCGCGCGCCCGGGCAGGACTCGTCGGTGGCATTGCTCCCTGCCGCTTCCACGTACTGCCAGTCCAGGCCCTTGTTGTTCACATGCAAGGCCTTGCTGGGCAGGTTGCGGAAGATCCCCGACCACACCCGCATCGCCCCGGAAGCACCAAACAAGCCGGTCTGCTCGTTCTGGTCGTTGCCCATCCAGATCACCGCCAGATGGTCGCCGGTATAACCGGCATACCAGCTGTCACGGCCGTCGTTGGAGGTGCCGGTCTTGCCGGCGGCCTGCAGCCGCGACAGACCTGCGGCGTTCAAGCCCGAGGCGGTACCGCTGGAGACCACTTGTTGCAGGCCAACGCTGATCAGGTTGGCAGCGATCGAGTCGCCCTCCTGCGCCGGCGCCGGGCTCTTGTCATAGCGCTTGAGCAGCTTGCCCTGCGCATCGACCACGCCACGCACCGCATGCAATGGCTGGATTTCGCCGCCGGAGGCAAGGAATTGATACAGCTGGGCCATGCCATAAGGGCTCTGGTCGGTAGAACCCAGGATCACCGCTGGATTGGATTCGGCCTTGAGCCCGGCCAGCACGTTGATCAACTGGGTCAGCCTTTCGGGGCCGACCTGCATGCCAACGCGCACGGTCGCCTGATTGTAGGAACGTGCCAACGCATCGATCAGCCGCACCGTTCCGTGGCTGCGGTTGTCGGCGTTGCCCGGGGTCCAGTTGCGGCCGCGGCTGAGCTTGACGGTTACCGGCGAATCATCGACCCAGCTGGCCAGCGAGAAACGATCCGGCTGGGCGAGCGCCAACAGATAGACGAAAGGCTTGAGTAGCGAGCCGACCGGCCGCTGTGCCTCGATGGCGCGGTTGAAACCGGGCTCGGATACATCGCGGCTGCCGACCACGGCCAGCACATCGCCGTTATGCACGTCGGTGACCACCAGACCGGTCTGCAGCTCCGGGCGCCGCTTGTTTTCCAGCGCCTTGATGGTGTGCGCGACCGCGCCCTCGGCATAGGCCTGGGCCGACGGCGACATGCCGGTGAAGACGTTCAAACCCGCACCTTGCAGCACACTTTCCGGGTAGTCATTGCCCAGCTGGCGACGTACCAGGTCGACATAGGCCGGGAAGCGGTTGGCTGCGGCAATACCCGCCGTCTTGGACACACCCAGCGGCGCCTTGAGGGCACGCTGATACTCGGCTTCGTCGATCAGGTTGTTCTCGTGCAGCTTGCCCAGGACGAAGTTGCGGCGGTCCAGCGCATTCTCGGGGTTGCGTCGCGGGTCGTAGAACGACGGGCCCTTGACCAGACCGATCAGCAACGCGATCTGCTCGCTGCTCAGCGAGTTGAGATCGCGACCGAACCAGAACTCGGCACCTGACGACACCCCATGGATGGCCTGCTTGCCACGCTGGCCCAGGTAGACCTGGTTGAGGTAGGCCTCAAGGATGGTGGATTTGTCGTAGCGCGCCTCCATGATCAGCGCGTACAGCACCTCGTTGAACTTGCGGGTTATCGTCTGTTCCTTGCCGATGCCGAGCAGGCCGCTGCGGGCCAACTGCTGGGTCAAGGTGCTGGCGCCCTGCCTGGTCTCGCCGCCCGTACGGATGGTTACCCATACCGCGCGCGCGATACCGCTCAGATCGATGCCGTGATGACGGGCAAAGTCCTTGTCTTCCACCGCCTGCAGGCCGGTGACCAGCAGCTCCGGCACTTCCGCAACCCGCACCAGCCGGCGCTCTTCCTGCTTCTGCCCATACAAGGTGGCGATACGTGCCGGGTCCAGACGCGCGGCTTTCAGTGCCTTGCGGCTGCCTGCATCGCGCAGGGAAGCCACCTGCCCGCCGGAGACCACCACGTCCACCTTGCGGGCGGCAACATTGCCATCAACGTCGACATAGCCGCGACTGGAAATACTGAAGCTGCCACCCTGCGCCTTGTAGGTGCCGGGACTGTTGCCAGCACCGTCATCGCGGTAACCGGAGGCCGCCAGCTCGGTCTTCAACGTATTGGCGTTCATCGCCGTGCCCGGGCTGAGCACCAACGGCCGCGCATAGACGCGGGTCGGAATCTGCCAACGCAGCTCGCCAAAACGCTGGCTGACCTGACTGTTCAGGTAGAGCGTATAGGGGATCATGAAGCCCAGCCCCAATGCGGCTGCAGCCAATCCCCAGGTGATCAAGCGGCTCCGCCACACAGGGCTGTTGCCGTCGGTATCGTCTTCGAACTCGTCGGAATCGTGGCGTCGTGGCACAGGGATGCGAGAATGTGGTTTGCAATGAGTCTAACGCAGCCGCATCCCCGGGGGCGTTGGCTGTCAGTTCCCTGCTTAAGCTGGAGTTCCAAAGGAATGTCGATTTCGCTGGCCGATGCGCGCTACGCCGTCAACCGCATCATCGGCCTGGTCCGCCGGGGTCTGGCCAGCCTGCGCACCCGTGGCTGGCGGGCAACCCTGCACCGGGTTGGCGTGCATACCCGCCGCCAACCGCCGGCTCAGCGTGACCCGCTGTACTTTCCTACCAACGCCCCCTTTACGCCGTTCAGCGTGCCACGCAGTGAGCGTCCGACGGCCAGCATTGTCATTCCGGTCTACAACCACTGCGCCCATACGCTGGCCTGCCTGCGTGCCCTGGCCGCGCATCCGCCTGCTGCCAGCTGCGAAATCCTGGTCATCGATGACGGCAGCAGCGACAGCACCCGCGCCTGGATGCAGCAGATCGATGGGCTGCGTTACCACCTGCGGCCGCACAACGGCGGCTTCATCGCCGCCTGCAACGACGGCCTGCGGCTCAGTCGCGGCGACTATGTGGTGCTGCTCAACAACGACACCATCCCCCAGCCCGGCTGGCTGGACGCACTGCTGGAGACGTTCACCCGCATACCTGAAGCCGGCCTGGTCGGGTCCCAGCTGCTGTATCCGGATGGTCGCCTGCAGGAGTCTGGCGGCGTGGTCTTCGCCGATGGCAGCTGCTGGAGCTACGGCCGCTTTGAATCAGCCGAAGATCCCCGCTACAGCGCGTTGCGTGATGCCGACTATTGCTCCGGCGCAGCACTGGCCATACCGCGACTATTGTTTGAAGAGGTGGGTGGACTGGACAGCTTGTATGCACCGGCCTACTACGAGGACACCGACCTGGCTTTCAAGGTGCGCGCAGCCGGACGCCGCGTGCTGGTGCAGCCCGCCAGCCGCGTCGTACACGATGAAGGCACCAGCAATGGCACCGATACCAGTACAGGAGTCAAGGCCTATCAGGTCCGCAATCAATCCGTGTTCGCCGCCAACTGGCGGGACGTACTTGCAGCGCAGCCCGCGGCCGGCAGCGTGCCATCCCCTGCCCTGCTGCATCGGCGCCAGCGGCAGATCCTGATCATCGATGAGTGCCTGCCACAACCTGATCGCGACTCGGCCTCGCTACGCCAGTTCAACCTGATCCGCATGCTGCTGGCCGAAGGCGTGCATGTGGTGTTCCTGCCCACCCGCGGCGAGCCCGCCAGCCCCGCCAGTGAAGCACTGCAGGCCATGGGCGTGGAGGTCTGGCACGCCCCCTTCCTCGATGGCGTGGGCAGTTGGTTGCGCGACAACGGCAAACGTTTCGCGGTGGTCATGCTGGTCCGCTACCACGTTGCCAACGAATGCCTGCCCTTGCTGAAGCAGTTCGCTCCGCAGGCGCGTACCGTATTCGACACCGTCGACCTGCACTACCTGCGCGAGCGCCGTGGTGCCGAACTGGCCCGCGACCAACGCCTGCTGCGCAGCGCCGAACGTACCCGTGCCAGCGAGCTGGCGGTGATGGCTGCCACCGATGTGACCCTGCTGGTCAGCGCCGCCGAAAAAGAGCAACTGGTGACCGACGCGCCGCAGGTGCAGGTGGAACTTATCTCCAATCTGCATGAAGTCGCTGGCGCCGGCCAGGGCTGGGCACAGCGGCATGATCTGGTGTTCGTCGGCGGCTTCCGCCACCCGCCGAATCTGGATGCGATGACCTGGTTCATCGGCGAGGTATTCCCGCTGATCCATGCGCAGCGCCCGGAGATCCGCTTCCATTGCATCGGCGCCGATGTACCCGACAGCATCCACGCACTGGCCGCGGACAGCCCCGGCGTGCTGGTGCATGGCTATGTGCCGGATGTTGTTCCTTTCATGACCGGCATGCGCGTTGCGGTGGCGCCGCTGCGCTTCGGCGCCGGGGTCAAGGGCAAGGTCAACCTGAGCATGGCCCACGGCCAGCCGGTGGTCGCCACCACCTGCGGCGTGGAAGGCATGCACCTGCATGACGGCCAGGATGTGCTGGTCGCCGATGGCAACCAGGCATTTGCCGCTGCAGTGTTGCGCGTGTATGACGATGCCGCGTTATGGCAGCGTCTGTCGGACAACGGTTTGGCCAATATCGCCAGGCACTTCTCGATGGATGCGGCGCGCCTCGCCGTGCAGCGGGTATTCCTCAATCGGTAGCGCATTGCACGGCGATCTCTGCCAGATACCTGCGCGCGTGGAATCTGCGCGCGCCATGACCATCAAGTTCAATCGCTGCTCAGCCCTCGCTGGCGCACGCAGCAGCCTGCTTCAGCGATATACCGGATAGCGCCGACACAACGCCGACACCTGCTCACGCACCTCGCCGGTCACTTCATCAAGCCGGCCCGTCCCAAGACTGTCGAGCACGTCGGCAAGCAGCCCGGCCAACTGCTCGCATTCGGCGACGCCAAAGCCGCGCGTGGTCATCGCAGGTGTACCGATACGCACGCCCGAGGTCACGAACGGCGAGCGTGGGTCATTCGGCACCGAATTCTTGTTGGTGGTGATCCAGGCACGGGCCAGCGCGGCATCCGCTTCCTTGCCGGTGAACGGCTTGCTGGACAGGTCGATCAGCATCAGGTGGTTGTCGGTGCCGCCGGAGACGATCTGGTAACCACGCTGCTGCAACACCGCCGCCATCGCCCGCGCATTGTCGATCACCTGCCGCTGGTAGGTCTTGAACTCCGGCTGCAGCGCCTCCTTGAAGGCAATCGCCTTGGCCGCGATCACATGCATCAGCGGCCCGCCCTGGATGCCCGGAAAAACGGCCGAATCCAGCCGCTTGTTGAAGTCCGCGTCCTGCCCCTTGCTGAGGATGATGCCGCCACGTGGTCCGCGCAGGGTCTTGTGGGTGGTGCTGGTCACTACGTGCGCGTGCGGCAGCGGGTCCGGGTATTCGCCGGCCGCAACCAGCCCTGCCACATGTGCCATATCCACCCACAACAGTGCACCCACCTTGTCGGCGATGGCGCGCATACGCGCCCAGTCCTTGTGCCGCGAGTACGCCGAGAAGCCACCGATCAGCAGCTTGGGCCTGCTCTGCATCGCGATGCGTTCCATCTCCTCGTAGTCGATCAGGCCGCTGCGCGGATCAAGCCCGTACGGCACGATCCGGTAGTGACGGCCGGAAAAATTGGATGGGTTGCCGTGGGTCAGGTGTCCACCCTGCGCCAGGTTCATGCCCATCACCGTGTCACCCGGATTGGCCAGTGCCAGGAACACCGCCGCATTGGCCTGTGCACCGGCATGCGGCTGCACATTGGCGTAGTCGCAGTTGAACAGCTGCTTGACCCGCTCCAACGCCAGCCGCTCGGCCACGTCCACGTTTTCACAGCCGCTGTAATAGCGCTTGCCGGGGTAGCCTTCGGCGTACTTGTTGGTGAACACCGAATCCTGGATCGCCATCACCAGCGGACTGGCATAGTTCTCCGAGGCGATCAGTTCGACGTGATCATGCTGGCGCTGCTGTTCGGCCGCCAGCGCCGACGCCAGCTCGGGGTCGAAGTCGGCAAGATCGTTGGATGTGTCATACATGGCTGTTGCTCCTGTGCTTGAGTTGTTCGGTGGAATGCTCGACTCCGCTACCGGCTTGGCAGCGCATCCAGCCAAGTGCCAAATACCGCCCGCGCTGCCAATGGCAAGCTCGATGCCGCGGCCTCGGCCTGCCTGCGCAATACACAAGGATCGATACCGGCCTGGGCAAGCTCACAGGCATGTCCGACCAGCCACTGTTCGATCTGTTGCGGCTGCGCCTCCAGATGGCACTGCAGCGCGAGCACATGCTCACCGACGCTGAATGCTTGATTCGCGCACAACGCGGTCCCGGCCAGAGGCGTCGCTCCCTCGGGAATCTCAAAGCGGTCGCCGTGCCAATGCAGCACCGGCACCTGCTCCAGGCCAGCCAACGCAGAAGCCCTGCCCTGCGCGGTCAGCGTCAACGGGGCGAAACCGATCTCTTTCAGCCCCATGCTGGCAACCTCCGCACCCAGCGCGCGTGCGATCAGCTGCGCACCGAGGCATATACCCAACAGCGGCAGCCTGCGCTGCAGTTGCCGCTGGATCAACGCCAGCTCATCAAGCAGAAATGGATACTCGCGCTCGTCGAATGCAGCTATCGGCCCGCCGAGCACGACCAGCAGGTCGGGCTCCTCCTGAATGTGCAGATCATCGCTGGCTGCCTCCAGATAACGCACGCTGTAGCCGCGCTCGTGCAACAGCGACTGCAAGCTGCCGAGGTCCTCAAATTGCAGATGGCGTATGGCGAGGGCAGTCTTCATTGCCCTGCCTCCGCAGCCACGCCGTCACTTGGCCAGTAGTAGCTGTCTGGCAGCGGCCGCGCACCGAATATCGCCTGGCCGACGCGCACCACGGTGGCACCCTCTTCTATGGCGATTTCGAAATCGCCCGACATGCCCATCGACAATTCATTCAACGAATCACCAACAGCTGTGTCCTGCCGCAACCGATCGCGCAGTTCGCGCAGCTGCACGAAGCAGCGGCGCACGCGCGCGGCCTCGGCCGAGAACACCGCCAGCGTCATCAGGCCACGCACGCGCAACGCCGGATAGGCACCCAGCGCCCGCAGATACGCGGCCACCGCATCCGGTGCCAGCCCGTACTTGCTGGCCTCGCCCGAGGTGTTGACCTGTACATACACATCCAGCGAACGGCCTTCAACCTGTAGCCGACGTTCAAGTGCTTCGGCCAGGCGCAGGCTGTCCAACGCTTGGAACTCGCTGGCGAAGCGCGCCACGAGCTTTGCCTTGTTGGTCTGCAGATGGCCGATGATCGACCATTGCAGGTCGCCCAGGTCCTGCATGGCCTGCCATTTGCCTGCAGCCTCCTGCACCTTGTTTTCGCCCAGCACGCGGCAGCCGGCGGCATGGGCCAGGCGCAGGCTGGCTTCGGGTTTGGTTTTGCTGACCGGCAGCAGACGCACCTGCGCAGGGTCGCGGCCAACGCGCAGGCAGGCGGCGTCCATCCGTGCCCGCACCGCGGCCAGGTTGTGGCGGAAATCCTCCACCGTCGCCGCCTGGGGATAGCGCCCATGTTGCGCGTGTTGGGTCTGGGTGGATGACGAATCAGCCATTGGCCTGCTCCGGTTTGTTGCTGTTGGCTAGCGCTGGCTGGCTTCGCGGCGACCAGCGCCCATGCAGCAAGGCATGGGCCAGCAAACCGATAAGCAGACCCCAGAACGCGCCACCGATGCCGAGCAAGCTGATGTTGGCGGCTGCCGCCAGGAATGTGATCAGCGCCGCTTCGCGCGTGCGCGGCTCGGCCAGCGCCGTGGCCAGGCTGCCGCCTATCGTGCCCAGCAGTGCCAGCCCGGCGAGGGTGGCAATGAAAGTCACCGGCAGTGCCATGAACACCGCGGCCAAGGTCACCCCGAACACCCCGACCAGGATGTAGCACAGGCCCGCGGCAACCCCGGCAATCCAACGCCGCGAAGGGTCTTCATGCGCTTCGCGGCCGGTTGCGATTGCGGCGGTTATCGCAGCGATATTGAACGCATGCGAACCGAACGGCGCCATCAGCAGGGAACCGAGTCCGGTGACCGCCACGATTGGATTGGCGCTGGTCTTGAAGCCGTCGTTGCGCAGTACCAGCATGCCGGGCATGTATTGGCCGGTAAGGGTGATCAGGAACAACGGCAGCGCCACGCTGAGCAGCGCATTGAGCGAGAACACGGGCGTTGTCAGAATTGGTTTGGCCAGCTGCAGCGACACCGCCGACAGATCCAGCCGGCCCTGCAGCCACAGGAACACCAACCCCAGCAACAGGATGCCGACAATGGCATAGCGCGCACTGACGCGCTTCAGCAACAGATAGGCCACGATCAACAAGCCTGCGAGCAGCGGATCAACGGCAAGCCCGGCAAACGCACGCGTGCCGAACTGCAGCAGGATGCCGGCCAGCAGGCCGGCCGCCACCCCGGCAGGAATCAACCGGATCAGCCGGTCGAACCAGCCTGACAGGCCCAGCACCACGAAGGCAGCGGCTGAAATCAGGTAAGCACCGATCGCTTCGTTGTACGGCGTTGTCGCCAGCGCCGTTACCAGAAAGGCTGCGGCAGGCGTGGACCACGCGGTGATGATCGGCGCACGACTCAGCCAGCTCAGCAGCAGCCCGCTGACCCCAACGCCAATCGACAGCGACCACACCCAGGACGCGGTCAGCTCGGGGCTGAGCCCGGCCACCTTGGCCGCCTGGAATACCAGGATGAAGGTGCCACCGTAGTTGACGATGACCGAGACCAGCCCGGCAACGATGGGATGGATCAGGTCAGCCGGGCGCGTGGCCCGGAAGGAAGCAGCGGCAGACGGCATGGTGAAGGTCGGACTCCTGGTGGACGCCGGTGGATGCCGGCGCGGCGGGTCCGTTTTTATAGGCCTAGAATGGCCTGATTGATCCCGCCACTTTATGCACATAGGCCAGACCAATTGTTCAGGCACGCACAACTTGAATCGGTGAAGGCCTGGGTCGTCGACCCGGCACAGCGGAGCCTGCCACTGCATGTCCGCATCCAGCGCGCGGTACGCCAGCTGATCCTCGACGGCGCCCTGGATGCGAGCAGACCGTTGCCGGCTTCGCGCGCCCTTGCTGCCTCGCTGGGCGTATCGCGCGACACGGTGGAAGCGGCTTATGGCCAGTTGCATGCCGAGGGTTTCATTGAACGCCGGGTTGGCAGCGGCAGCTTCGTCGCAGAGGGTGCGCGCCGCCTGGGTGGGCGCGGCACCGCACACCGCAGCAGCTCCATGCAACAACCATTGCGGCTGAGCCAGCGCGGCGCTGCCATGTACCGCAATGGCGGGGTGCGTGAGTTCCTTGCGCCGCGCGCATTCGTTCCCGGCGTGCCGGAAACCCGCAACTTCCCCTTGGCGATCTGGGAGCGACTACAACGCCAGGTGCTGAAGGAATGGGGCAGCGCTGCCCTGTTGCATAGCCCGCCACAAGGCATGGCGCCGCTGCGCAAGGCAATCGCCGACTACGTCAACCTGGAACGCGGCGCCCACGCCAGCCCGGAGCGGGTGCTGGTGGTGACCAGCTCACAGCAGGCATTGACCCTGTGTGCCAGCGTGCTGCTCGATCCCGGCGAGCAGATCTTCATCGAGGACCCCGCCTATCACGGTGCGCGCAAGGCGTTTGATGCTGCCGGGCTGGACTGCGCGCCCATACCCGTGGATGCCGATGGCATGCGTGTGGACCTGCTGCGCGACGCGCGACAGCGCGCGCGGGCGGTGTTCCTGACACCCTCGCACCAGTTCCCCAGCGGCGCGACGCTGGCGCTGGAACGACGCCTGCAGATCATCGAATGGGCCAGGCAACAGCAGGCCTGGATCATCGAAGACGACTACGACAGCGAGTTCCATTACGCAGGCAGACCAATGGCCTGCGTGCAGGGATTGGATGCGCACCAGCGCACCATCTATATCGGCACCTTCACCAAGTCGCTGTTCCCCGGCCTGCGCATCGGCTTCATGGTATTGCCGACCGAGCTGGTTGCGCCGATGACCATCGCGCGCACCTTGCTGGATGGGCATAGCGCACCAATTCCGCAGCTGACACTGGCGCGTTTCATGGAAGGCGGGCATTTCGGTGCACATGTGCGGGCCATGCGCGCGATTTATTGCGAACGCCGTGATGTGCTGGCGAAGCTGGTGGGCCGACATCTGAAGGATTTCGTGGAGCCGCGCGTACCCGATGGCGGCATGCAGATGCCCTGCGTCTTCATCCGCGATATACCCGAGCAGCAGGCCATCGATGCAGCGCGCCGCGCCGGGATCGATCTGCTTGGGCTGAGCGGACTGCACGCCTGCAGCGAACAAGCGACCGCAGGCTTCCTGATGGGATTCGCCGCGCATACGCCCGATGAACTCGAGGTGGCAGTCAAGAAGCTTGTACAGGTGTTGCGTGTAGTTGCCCGTTGAAAGCCTGAATCTGGGTCATCGAGCGCAGCCATGCTGCGCGGGGGCTTTGCCGGGAAAGCCTCAGCCGAGCATGGCTCGGCTCTACCGGGATCGCGTGGCGGGCCTGCTCGCTGCCATCAACGCAGGGCGTTGCGGACACGCTCGCTGAAGCCGGCAATCTCCGGCGTCGCCGGATCGATTTCACGCGCCTGCAGCAGTGCCTGTTGTGCAAAGGCGGTATCACCGCCTCCCAAGCGTTCGCTGCCCACCGCAATCCAGCGCTGCGCCAGACGACGCCGTGCCGGTGCCAATGCCGGATCGGTCGGGGCAAGTGCCTGCCAGGCATCCAGGCAGGTACGCGCAGCGCGCAGCCGATTGCCGCGCAGGTTGTCGTCCAGGCAGGTGCGCGCGGCCGGAAGTATCCTTGCCGCCGCGCGTTTGACCCGCGGGTCCTGCGGCGCCAGCGCCTGTGCCGCCTTGAAGCGGTCATAGGCGCTGCTGCCGGGCGGCAACAACCATTGCTGGCGGGCCTCGGCGTCGTCCAATTGTTTGAGCAGCGCCTTCAAGCGGCGCTCGCGCTCGGCGGCGCTGACCGGCACGTCCATCGATTGCCGGGCCTGTCGGGTGCGCTGCAATACCTGCTCGGCGGCACCCAGTTCGGCGCTGTCGGGCGCCAACTCGCGCGCATGCTGGAGGGCGCGCTCGGCCGACTCAAACTGGAAGTCCGCGGCCAAACGCAGCGCTTCCTGCACCTGCGCATGGGCAATGCGCTGCAGACCTTGCCGCGCGGCGGGGTCCTCGCCGGCCGCCAGCACTTGTTGGAAAGCGTCGGCTGCACGCTGCAGGCGACCGCGCGCCAGGTCACGCTCGCCCTGCTGGCGTCGTTGCTCCAACGCAGCATTCATCACTGCCTTGACCGCCGGCAGGTTGGCGTGGCCGGCGTCATAGCGCTCCACCCGCTGCAGCAAGGCCGCCGCTGCGGCCAGATCACCGCGATCAGCCGCCCGTGTAGCCTGGGTCAACAGATCGGACAGCACCTCATCACGCCCTTCCAGCGCCTGCATCTTGTCCGGCTGCAACGCCAGCACGCGCTGGTACAGCGGCAAGGCCGCGTCCGCCGCATCATCCAGGCGGCCCTGCGCCTGCGCGGCCTCGGCCTGCTGCAACAGCTGCTCGATGCCGTCATGCCCGCGCACCGCCTGCTGCAGCTTGGCGGCGAGCAGATCAATCTCGGCCGAAGGTGCCTGCAGTTGCCGCGCCAACGCCAGGCTGGCCGCAGCAGCCTCGCGATCCCCAGCCGCCAACTGTGCGCGCGCCTGTGCAAGCGCTGCCTGCGCGGTCTGCACCAGCGCGTTGCGCACGTCGCTGCGGTCCGGGTCCAGCGCGGCGGCAGCTTCAAACAGCTCACGTGCCCCGCGGCCGTCGGCTGCGCTCAAACGCCCCTCGCCCAGCGCCTGGCGACCGTCATCGAGCAGTTGCTGGATTTTGGTTTCCGGCCACAGCCAGTCGGCCAGCGGCTGCCGGAACAATGCCAACAGCAGCGCCAAGATGGCTACACCGATGGCTATCGAACGCCAGGCACGCGGGCTGTTCCAACCACGCGCCACCCACCAGCGCCCGTACAGCCGCAGCTTGTCGCCGAATGTCTCCAGTCCCTGTTGGCCGCGCTGACGCCAGTTCTCCATGCGCCAAGCTTACCTATCCCAGCCTTCGCGCATCGTCTACGCCAGGCAAGGCGTCGAGTTTTCCAAGCAGGGTGGACAGCTGGCCGTAGTCGTTTACCTTCAAGCGCAGGCGCAATTGAATGCGTCCGCTCTCGCGCAGGTTGTCGCTGTTGATCTCCAGCACATAGGCATCCTCCTGCGCGATCAGGTTGGTGATGTCCTTCAACAGCCAGCGGCGATCGACCGCGCGCACCATCACATCCACCTCATAGCCGGTGCCGGTACGCCCCCATTCCACCGGCAACACCCGTTCCGGATGCGCGGCCGACAAGCGTGCCAGCGACGCACAATCCATGCGGTGCACGGTGACGCCACGGGTGCGGGTGAGATAGCCGGTGATGGGCTCGCCCGCCACCGGCTGGCAGCAACGCGCCAACTGCACCAGCAGATTGCCGACGCCCTGCACGGTGAAATCGGACTTGCCGATGTTGCCGCGACGCGCGGTAGGCCTTGGCAGTACCGGCGCCGCTGGCTGCGAGGCAGCCTTTTCGGCCTCCAGCAGCGCGCGGCTGACCTGGTTGGGGCCGGTATCGCCCAGCGCAACCTGGATATACAGATCGTCGACACTGTCAGCGTGGAACTTGCGTGCCGCCACCATCAGGTCCGAATGCTGCAGGCCCAGTCGCTTCAGTTCGCGATCCAACAGCTCGCGGCCGGCCTGCACGTTGCGGGCGCGGTCAAGTTTGTGGAACCAGTTGCGTACCTTTTCGCGCGAACGCCCGCTGGCCAGGAAGCCATTGGACACCAGCAGCCAGTCGCGGCGTGGGTCAGCCTCCTTGCCGGTAAGTATCTCGACGCGGTCACCGCTGCGCAGGCGGTAGGTCAGCGGCACGATGCGGCCGTTGATCTTGGCCCCCCGGCAACGATGCCCGACCATGGTGTGCACGTGGTAGGCGAAATCCAGCGGAGTGGCGCCAGCCGGCAGGTCCATCACCTCGCCCTTGGGGCTCAGCGCATAGACCCTGTCCTCGATCAGCTCGGCATCCAGCGCGCCGGCCAGATCATCCGCGCTGCCCGGCTCCTGTGCCTGCTCCAGCAGTTGCCGCATCCAGGTGATCTTGCGGTCGAAGGCTTTCTCCGCGCCCTTGCCGCCTTCCTTGTACTTCCAGTGTGCGGCAACGCCCAGCTCGGCCTGCGCATGCATCTCGTGGGTGCGGATCTGCACTTCGATGGTGCGCCCTTCCGGGCCGATCACCGCCGTGTGCAGGGAGCGATAATCATTGGCCTTGGGGCGAGCAATGTAATCGTCGAATTCGCTGGGAATGGGCGTCCACAGTGCATGTACCACGCCCAGCGTGGCGTAGCAGGCACCGACGTCATCGACCATTACCCGCACCGCGCGCAGGTCGTACAGCTGCTCGAAAGCCAGCTGCTTTTTCTGCATTTTTCGCCAGATGCTGTAGATGTGCTTGGGCCGGCCGCTGACTTCAGCACGGATGCCCTGCTCGGCCAGTGCAGCCGACAGTTTCTTCTTCACCGCCTCCACATAGCGCTCACGGGCGATGCGGGTCTCGTCCACCTCGCGGGCGATATGGCGGTAGGTTTCCGGCTCGAGGAAGCGGAATGCCAGATCCTCCAGCTCCCACTTCAACTGCCAGATACCCAACCGGTTGGCCAGCGGTGCGTGGATGTCGCGGGTCAGCTGGGCCAGCGCGCGGCGCTCTTCGGCTGGCAGCTTGTCGGCCGCACGCATGCAGGCCAGCTGCCGCGACAGCAGGATGGGCACCACCCGCAGGTCATGGATGATCGACAACAGCAGCCGGCGCAGGCCTTCGCTGTTGCGGCCGGCTTCGCGCCCGGCATGCAGGGCCCAGACCTGGTCGGCAGCCTCCTGGCCGTCCAGCAACCCGCTCACCGCCGCGGCGACTGGCCCCAGCGGCAGCTCCGCCGCGCGCGCGCGCAGCCCAGGCAGATCAAACAGCAGGGCGGCAACGATCACACTTTCATCGGCGGACAGCAGCGCCAGCGAATCCAGGGTATCGGCAAGTACCGGCCAGGACAGGCGCGGCGACACATCCATGTCCGCTTGCTGCCAGCAGGCCAGCAAGGCCTGACGCAGCGGCTCGGACAGGGCACGGGTTGAGGCGCGCTGCAGCAGCGCTTCCAGACCGGGGGTGGGGGAACTGTTCACAGCATTCAATTACGGGCGGATGCCCCTACACTAGCGCCCACCCTCTCTGGGAACAATGTTCAT
Organism: Stenotrophomonas sp. STEN038; assembly: GCF_056759895.1. Taxonomy (NCBI): domain Bacteria; kingdom Pseudomonadati; phylum Pseudomonadota; class Gammaproteobacteria; order Lysobacterales; family Lysobacteraceae; genus Stenotrophomonas; species Stenotrophomonas sp. STEN038. The sequence goes on along the minus strand of NZ_JBRRDW010000002.1, from coordinate 109,567 downwards.
GAAGCTGCCCCGCCTTGCCGTCCTGCTTGCCGCTACCGCTTTGTCGTCGTACCCATACACCAATGCACACGCCCAGCGCGTGGTGCAGGGGGATCTGCAGCAGCAGATGTCCGCTGCCGAATTCAATGCAGCCGGTTTGAACAAACTCAGTCCTGAAGAGCTGGTCACGCTCAACAACTGGCTGCAGGGCAAGGTGGCCCAGGCTGCCAATGTCGCCGTGGAACAGGCGCGCGAAGAAGGCCGCCAGGAAGTAATCGTCAAGAGCCGCGGCTTTTTTTCCTTCGGCTCCAACGAACCGATCGAAGCCAGCCTGGCAGGCGAGTTCCGTGGTTTCGGCAAGGGCCGCCAGTACACCCTGGACAACGGGCAGGTCTGGGAACAGACCGATGACACCAACGTCAGCGGTGTACGCAAGCAAGGCCCAACGGTGCGCATCACCCCCGGGGTGATGAACGTGTGGTATCTACAGATCGACGGCCTCAATACCCGCGCCAAGGTCCGCCGTACCAAGTAAACGCTCCTGCCCCGCCCCGGCCGCATCTGCCTGGGCAGGCATTTCCCATGTTCTTCCACCCTGTGAGCCTGCCTTCGCCATGCGTGTACTCGTTCTGACCCTGCTGTTGCTGCTACTGCCCGCCAGCGCGGCGGCACAGGTATACAAATGCAAAGGCAAGTCCGGCGAAACCGTGTATTCCGAGCATCCCTGCGATGCCCGCGCCGAACCGATGAAGCTGCGTGACACACCGGTTTCCGCCCCGGCACCGCAACAACCGGAAGCCAGCGAAGGCAGCAGCGGCAACGAGGGCGAGGCGCCCCCGCCGCCAATCGACGGCAGGGAGCTGGCAGAAGCGCGCGAGGCCGAGCGCAGCTGCATCAGCACAGCCACCGCATCCATCTATGGCTCGTCCAATGATCGTGTCGGCACCCTGCAGCAGCAGATGGGCATGCTCAACGAGCAGCTCGCTGCGGCCGAGGATGCACAACGCAGCAAGGCGTTGCGGGAACGGATGGCAACCTTCCGTCAGGCCATCAGCCGCGAACATGCCAGCGCCCACACGCAGATGAACACCGCCCGTCGCGCCTGCGTCCAGCAGCACCGTCCGGGAGCGGCAGCCGCGCGCTGAACGCAGCCCTGCGCTCAGCTGCGCAGCGCCGCTACCCGCTGCGCAAGCTTCTTGGCCGAGATGCCGGAACGGAAGCCCAGCTCCTGGGCGAACAGCGACACCCGCAGTTCCTCGATATCCCAACGCAGGGCTGCCCACTGCGGGCGCTGCGCCAGACCCTGCACACGCGCTTCCTGCAAGGCATCGACGAAGGGTTTGAGTTCCAGCATGCGCGCCTGGTCACGTGGCGGGTCACGCTTGGCGCGCTCGGCACGCAGGATCATCGCCTTCAGGTAACGCGGGAACTGCGCCAGCGCATCAGCGGGCGTCTCGCGCAGGAAGCCTGCATGCACCAGCCCGGCCAATTGCGCCTGCATGTCGTCCAGGTTGCCGCGTGCCCAGCCCATCAGCGGCGACTCCAGCTGCGGCTTCAACTCACCGGTCAGACCGAGGATGCTTTCGGCCAGCTTCAGCCGCTCCATCGCCTCGCCGAACAGACGCTTGCCGGCATCGGCACAGCGCTGCTGGAAGGCCTCGGGTGTGCGTATCACTTCCAATCCATCGGCCAACACCGCGTTCACCGCTGCATCGACCAGATCGCCACGCAGCCGTTCCTGTGACTCGATGGACGCATACAACAGGCCAGTCTTGGGCGACACCGGCAGCTGCTTGCGTGCCTGCTTGAGTTTGTCGGCCAAGGCGATCTCCAGCAGGCGGCGGACGCCTTGCGGATGTGCAAGCGCGGCTTCACTCTTGTCGGCGAAGATGCGCAGCGCAGCGGCATCGCCGGTATCGACCAGCGCCGGATAGGCCGGCACCCCGGCTTCACCCGGAACCTGCTCGGGAATAGCGGTCGCTGGAAACTCGCGCAGCCCCTCGGCAGCCAGGGCCGCGCCTGCACGTGCGGCAAACGCGCTGCCGGCGCGCTCGCCGAAACGGGCGCGCAGCGCATCGAGGTCACGCGACATGGCGAGTAGTTTCATACCGTCGTTTTCGCCGGAAGCAGCACCTTTCCCGCGTGTTGCGTTGCCAGATGTCACTTCAAACAACCGCAGATTCATACGCAGATGCGGATCCAGTGATTCCACATCAAAGTCCGTCGCAGCGACCATCGCCCCGGTAGCCTTGGACAGGAAGCGCGCCAACTCGCCACGGATGTCGTCCGCCGACGGCTGCGCCCAGGCTTCCGCAAACGCACGGCCAAAATCCGGCGCCGGCACATAGTTGCGGCGCATGGCCTTGGGCAAGCTGCGGATCAAGGCCGAGGCCTTGTCCGCGACGAAGCCGGGGGCAAGCCACGACAGCCGCGCCGGGTCCAGTGCATTGAGCAGGTGCAGCGGTACGTCGAGGGTGACGCCATCCTCCTCGCTGCCCGGCTCGAAGCGGTAATGCATCGCCAGCCGTGCATCGCCAAGCGGAAAGTACTTCGGGTAACGGTCCTGCTCACTGCCCTCGCCCGGCAACAGATCGGTCAGCGACCAGTGCAGGCTGCGGCGCTGCTCCGGTGGCAGGGCCTTGTACCAACCATCGAGCAGATTGGCCGAATGGATATGCGATGGCACCCGATCCAGATACCAGCGCGCCTGCCAATCCTCGTCGGCAACGATGCCGGCGCGGCGCAGCTTGGCTTCCTCTTCGCGCGCCTGCTCCAACAGCTTCATGTTGTCGGCGACAAAACCGGCGCGGGCATTGATCTCGCCGGTTACCAGCGCCTGCCGCACGAAGATGTCGTGGGCTTCGCCTGGGTTGATCCTGCCGTAATGCACCGGCTTTTTCGGTGCCAGCACCAGGCCGAACAGGCTGATCTGTTCCGAGGCCAGCACCTGGCCCTGGGCACGCGACCAATGCGGGTCGAAGTGCTTCCGCGCCAGCAGATGCGGCAACTCGGCAATCACCCAATCCGGCTCGATGGAAGCATTGGTCATGCCCCACACCCGCGCCGTATCCAACAGCGTGGCACTGAGCACCCACGGCGGTGGCCGCTTGGCCAGGGCAGACCCGGGGAACAGATGGAAACGACGCTGACGTGGCGCCTGGAAGTCGCCCTTGTCGGTGCGATGGCCAATCTGGGTCGGCAGGCCAGCCAGCACCGCACGGTGCAGCGTTTGGTAAGCAGCGATACGTACCTTGTCGGGGATGGAGTCAAAACCGGGGGCAGCGTCGGGTTTCCCCCGACTTTTCCCCGTGGCGGAAGCAACACTTGGGAAACCCGACGCTGACCCCGGTTTTGCTCCCTCACGCGCCAGACGTGCAGCCTTATGCTGCTCGCCCCGCGTCGCCTTGCGCTTCGCCTCTGCATCACCACCAGCGGGTATGGCCGGCGGCGCCGACAACAGCGCCTTGCCGAAAATCTCGTCCGCGCCCATCGCCCAGCCCAGCTCCTCGCACAACAGGCGCAGCTGGCGGTGGAGTTCACGCCATTCGCGCATGCGCAGGAAGCCGAGGAAATGACGCCCGCACCAGTCGCGCAACTTGGACTGGGTGAGGTCTTCGTGGGCATCGCGATAGGCATTCCACAGCCGCAGGATGCCGATGAATTCGGAGCGCGCGTCGGCAAACAAGGCATGTGCATTGTCGGCCGCCTCGCGTGCTTCCGGCGGCCGCTCACGTGGGTCCTGGATACCGAGGAAGGAAGCGATCACCAGCATCTCACGCAGGCAACCGCCCTTGTGCGCGGCCACCAACATGCGTGCCAGTTTCACATCCACCGGCAAGCGCGCCATCTGCCGCCCGATATCGGTGAGCTTGCGCGCCTCGTCGATGGCGCCAAGCTCGACCAGTTGTTGCCAACCGTCGGCCACCGCGCGCTCGTCCGGCGCTTCAAGGAAGGGGAATTCGTCGATCTTGCCCAGGCCGAGCTGCAACATGCGCAGGATCACACCGGACAACGAGGAACGGCGGATCTCAGGGTCGGTGAACTCCGATCGGCTCAGGAAATCAGCCTCCGAATACAGCCGGTAACACACGCCCTCGGAGATACGACCGCAGCGGCCCTTGCGCTGGTTGGCGCTGGCCTGCGATACCGCCTCGATATGCAGGCGATCAAGCTTCTGCCGTGGGCTATACCGTTTGACACGGGCAAAGCCAGGATCAACCACGTAGCGGATGCGCGGCACCGTCAACGAGGTTTCGGCGACGTTGGTGGTCAATACCACACGGCGCTTCGGGCCGGGATTGAATACCCGGTCCTGGTCCTTGGCCGAAAGCCGCGCGTACAACGGCAGCACTTCGGTTTCGCGGTATTTGCGACGTTCCAGGGCCTGGTGGGTATCGCGGATCTCGCGCTCGCCCGGCAGGAAGATCAGTACATCGCCGCGCGCATCGCTGCGGGTGATTTCATCGACGGCAGCCACAATGGCCGAGACCGGATCCATCGCTGAATCGCTGTCCGCCTCGGCGCGCTTGCCACGCGCTGGCGCCACAGCACTGTCAACGCTCTGCCCCATATCCTCCAATGGCCGATAGCGCACCTCCACCGGATAGGTGCGGCCTTCGACATTGACCACCGGCGCATTGTCGAAGTGGCGCGAGAAACGCTCGGTATCGATGGTGGCCGAGGTCACGATCAGCTTCAGGTCCGGGCGCTTGCGCAGCAGCTGCTTCAGGTAGCCCAGCAGGAAGTCGATGTTGAGGCTGCGTTCGTGCGCCTCGTCGATGATCAGGGTGTCGTAGCGCGACAGCCAGCGGTCCGAGGCGATCTCGGCCAGCAGGATGCCGTCGGTCATGAACTTGATGCGGCTGTCTTCACCAACCTTGTCGGTGAAGCGCACCTGGTAACCGACTACCGTGCCCAGCTCGGTCTGCAGTTCCTCGGCCACGCGCGCGGCCACCGCGCGGGCGGCGATACGGCGCGGCTGGGTGCAGCCGATCATGCCGGCCTCGCCACGACCTGCCGCCAGGCACAATTTTGGCAGCTGGGTGGTCTTGCCAGAGCCGGTTTCGCCAGCGATGACCACCACCTGGTGGGCCCGGATCAGGCTACTGATCTGCTCGGCCTCACGTGCGATTGGCAGGGCCTCGTCCATGGTGATGGCGATCGGCCGCGCGGCGCGCTGCTGGCGCTGCGTGTGCGAGCGCTGCAGCTGCTGCTGGAAAGCCTGCTCGGCCGCCATGTCCGTGGGTTTGCCCTGCCAACGCGAGAGCAGCCCCAACAGGCGCCCACGGTCACGGCTCATCGCCCCGTCAATGGCGGGGCGGGCGGCGCGCAGGCGCGCGGACAGGTCTTTTTCGATAGTGCTCATCAATCGTTCAACGTGAAAACTTGAAATACAGGTATGGTGCCCAGAGCGCTATTGTGAAGCCATTCAACCCGCCAAGGAGAAAAGCGTCATGGCCAAGGCCAAGAACAGCAGCAAACCAGAAGCCGGCAAGAAGAAGCAGGCCGCAGCAGCAGCCGTCACCAAGACGGAAATCGGCAAGAAAAAGCTGGCAGCCGCCGCGCCCTCGGCACCGGCTGTAGATATCGGGATCAAGGACGCGGATCGCAAGAAGGTCGCCGACGGCCTTTCACACTTCCTTGCCGATTCCTACACGCTGTACCTGAAGACCCACAATTTCCATTGGAACGTCACCGGGTCGATGTTCAACTCGCTGCACAACATGTTCATGGACCAGTACACCGAGCAGTGGAACGCCCTGGACGAGATCGCCGAGCGCATCCGCGCGCTGGGCTTCAATGCGCCGGGTTCTTACCGCGAATTCGCCGCACTGACCTCGATTGCCGAAGAGCCGGGCCTGAATGACAGCGCCGATTGGCGCGAGATGGTACGTCAGCTGGTGGTCGGCAATGAAGCGGTCTGCCGTACCGCGCGCAAGGTACTGGACCAGGCCGATGACGCCGACGACGCCCCCAGCGAGGACCTGCTGACCCAGCGCCTGCAGATCCACGAGAAGTATGCGTGGATGCTGCGATCCCTATTGCAGTAAAGGGTTCGGCGCAGTACCTGTAGTGCCGGGCCATGCTCGGCAGGGGCTTTATCGGTAAGGCCTCAGCCGAGCTCGGCCCGGAACCACAGGGTTTTATCGGCAATGCCCCTGCCGAGCATGGCTCGGCCCTACAGGGGCTTTGTCGAAGGCCTCTGCCGAGCATGGCTCGGCACTACAGGCAGGTCGCTTACTGCCTGACGCGCTGTATCGGTCATTCGGCGCGGGCCGCCAGCGGGTAAACTAGCGCAATGCCCCAGAGTCCCGCGCAACAGCTGCTCTCCAGCGTTTTCGGTTACGACAGTTTCCGCGGCGATCAGCAGGCCATCGTCGAGCACGTCGCCAATGGCAACGATGCCTTGGTATTGATGCCGACCGGTGGCGGCAAATCCCTGTGCTATCAGATCCCGGCGCTGCTGCGTGAGGGCTGCGGCATCGTCATCTCGCCGCTGATCGCCTTGATGCAGGACCAGGTGGAGGCGCTGCACCAGGTCGGCGTCCGTGCCGAGTTCCTCAACTCCACCCTCGATGCCGAAACAGCCGCGCGGGTCGAGCGCGAGCTGCTGGCTGGCGAGCTGAAGCTGCTCTACGTCGCCCCCGAGCGCCTGCTGACCGGGCGCTTCCTGTCGCTGCTGAGCCGCGCACACATCTCGCTGTTCGCCATCGATGAAGCCCATTGCGTATCGCAATGGGGCCATGATTTCCGCCCCGAATACCGGCAGCTGACGGTTCTGCATGAGCGCTGGCCGCAGGTGCCGCGGATCGCCCTGACCGCCACCGCCGACCCGCCGACCCAACGGGAGATCGCCGAGCGCCTGGACCTGTCCACCGCCCAGCATTTCGTCAGCTCCTTCGACCGCCCGAACATCCGCTACACCGTCGTGCAGAAGGACAACGCCAAGCGCCAGTTGCTGGGCTTCCTGCGCAACCATCGCGATGAAGCCGGCATCGTCTATTGCATGTCGCGGCGCAAGGTCGAGGAGACCGCGCAGTTCCTGTGTGGCGAAGGCATGCAGGCGCTGCCCTATCACGCTGGCATGCCGCCGGAGGTGCGCGCCGCCAACCAACGCCGCTTCCTGCGCGAGGATGGCATCGTGATGTGCGCCACCATCGCCTTCGGCATGGGCATCGACAAGCCCGACGTGCGCTTTGTCGCGCATACCGACCTGCCCAAATCGATGGAAGGCTATTACCAGGAAACTGGCCGTGCAGGTCGTGACGGCGAAGCCGCCGAAGCCTGGCTGTGTTACGGCCTGGGCGACGTGGTGCTGCTCAAGCAGATGATCGAGCAGTCCGAGGCCGGCGAGGAGCGCAAGCAGCTGGAGCGCGCCAAGCTCGACCACCTGCTCGGCTACTGCGAATCCATGCAATGCCGTCGTCAGGTGCTGCTGGCCGGCTTCGGCGAAACCTATCCCAAGCCCTGCGGCAACTGCGACAACTGCCTCACCCCGCCCGCCGCCTGGGATGCGACCATTCCGGCGCAGAAGGCGCTGAGCTGCGTCTACCGCAGCGGCCAGCGTTTTGGCGTCGGCCACTTGATCGACATCCTGCGTGGCAGCGACAACGAGCGCATCCGCCAGCTCGGCCACGAAAAACTCAGCACCTACGCCATCGGCAATGATCTGGACGCGCGCGCCTGGCGCGGCGTGTTCCGCCAGCTGGTCGCCGCCAGCCTGCTGGAAGTGGACCCGGAAAGCCACGGCGGCCTGCGCCTGACCGATGCCAGCCGCGATGTACTCACCGGCCGCCGGCAGATGATGATGCGCCGCGACGCTGCACCAACCCGCGAGCGCGAGCGCGGCGGCCCGCGCACCGGTTTGCCAGTGCAAGCCGGCGATCTGTCACTGTTCCAGGCCTTGCGTGGGCTGCGCGCGGAATTGGCGCGCGAGCAGAACGTGCCGGCATTCGTGATCTTCCACGACAGCACCCTGCGCAACATCGCCGAACAGCGCCCAACCAGCGTCGAAGCACTCGGCAAGGTGGGCGGTATTGGCGGCAGCAAGCTGGCCCGTTATGGCCAGCGACTGGTCGAGATCGTGCGCGAGCAGGGCTGACCGCCCTGCCCGCAGTGAGCATCACCAACGGGCGCTGATGCGGAAATCAGCACGAACGCTGTCCTGGTCCTTCAGCACCTTGTCCAGCGGATGGCCCAGATCCAGGCTGTAGCTGTAGCGTTTGAACAACTGCCCGTTCAAGCCCAGGCCCACGCTGCTCATGCTTGCCGAGGTTGGGAAATCGCCGCGCACCTCGCCGTGGTCGAAGAACACATACACGTCGTGTGCCTGACGATAGGGCCGGTGCAGTTCAACGCTGCCGTAGTAGCCCTTCACACCCGACAACGCACCGCGCACGTAACCACGTACGCTGCCGATGCCACCCACCTGGAACAGGTTGCCGGACGGCAGGAAGTCGCCACTGGTGAACTGCCAACCCAACTGCGCCCGGTACAGGAAGCCGGTGGCGCCAATGCGCTGGGTCCAGCCGGTGTTGCCGTTGGCCGTGGTGAAGCTGCTGCCCTTGCCCAGGGTTTCATCGGCCTTGATGCGCGACACGCCCTGGTAGAAGCTCCAGTCGTAGCCGTCATTGCGGTAGCCCGTGCTCAGGCCCACGGTGACGATGGTCGAGTTGCTTTCCGAAACCTGCTGGCCAGCGATATCCGAGGTAGAGTTGCTGCGCGACAGGCTGGCCATCGTGGACAGCAGCCAATGCTGGTTGGCGATCCACGGCTGGGTGTAGTCCAAACCGTAGTTGGTGGACTCACCGGTGATGTCCAGATCGCGGTAGGCACCGTCGATTATGTTGATCTGGTTGCGCGAAACGCTCACACCAACGCGGCCGTTGCGCTTGTTGACGATGCCCGAGTAGGAAACGCGCCCTTCAAGGCCGCCGCGCGAATATGCCACCGAGCCCGCCAGCAGGTCGTTGACACCGGCCAGCCCCCAGAATTGCCCCTGCACACCAAAGCGCTCGCGCCCGGTGCTTTCCACACCGGAGTTGTCAACGAAAGCGCCCCAAGTGCGACGATCCGGCGACTGAGCCATCAGCATGATGTCAGTCTGTCCTGCCGCCTCACCTGGCCGCAGCAAGGCACGCACCTGTACGTCACTGGTACGGTTCAGGTACACCAGATCATCGCGCAGCTGATCTGTCTGCACGATTTCTCCCGCCTGCTGATGCACACGCCGCAGCACGAAGCGCTCGGGAACCTTGCCTTCCCCTGTCACCTGCAATTTGCCCAGCCTACCCTCCATAAGCGTCACCACCACCGTGCCTCCGGCCAGATCCTGCTGCCGCAGCAAGGCCTTGGCCGTAGTGATGCCCTTGGCCTGATAGGCCGCGTTGATCTCTTCCACCAGCGCATCAAGGTCGGCCATGCCCACCTGACGGCCCACGTAGCGACTACGCACATCCGCCAGTGCGGCCGGGTCCAACAGCTCTGAAGTGGGCTCGAAGCGCACTTCGTGAAGCGTGAAGCGCACGCCGTCAGCACGCACTGTGGCAGCCGAGGCTTCCAACGGTGTTTCCTGCAATGGATCCACCACCGGCTTGCTCGGCTGCAACGGCTGGCGCTGCTCGTAGTAGCCATCAATACGCTGGGTGGTCTGGCCACCATCCGTCGTGGTCGACTGCGCGGCAGCCATGCAAGGCAGCAACGCGCTGCCGACCAGAAGCAGACCTCGATACATCATCTTATTCCCGTGTTTCATTAATTGGGTGCCCCAAGGTTGACCGCGCCGGCTTCGGACTTCACCAGGTCACCGCTCAGATCCAGCTCCAGGCGCAGTTCCGGCGACTGGTCTTCATAAGCCGGATCAAGCTGCAACAGGCGGCCCATGTAACGCACTGCGGCCTCGCCCAGATAGTTCATATCGCTAAGGGCATGCTGGTTGTTGTAGTTCGGGCTGGTGATGCGGTAGCCATCGTTGAAGCGCACCGCATAGGCATCGGTATTGATGTACACGCCATCTGCCGACAAGCGGAAGCTGCGGCCAGGCTGGGTCAGCTGTACGTCAGACGGGCGCAGCTGTGGGCTGGCGTTGTCCATCAACACATGCATCTGCGGCGTTTGCAGCTTCATGATGTGTTCGACGTAGCCACTACCGATATCGACCTTGCCTGCACTGGAAGCCAGTTCGGCATCCACTGCGCGGAGCTGGTCGATCAACCAGGCATCACGCGGATCCACTTCCAAGGTGATCTTGCGTGCCACACCGTTGTGATAACCGGTGAGCGTGGTGGTCAGCGGCCCAGTGCCCGTTGATGCCTGCGCTACGTTGGCATCAATCGTATCGGCAGCCAGGTTCAGACGGGTATCGATCATGCCTTGCGACAACACCAGGTGATCGCGCGCAGCCAGGCTGGCCGAAGCCGCTGTCAACGAACCACCGCTGAGCGAGCCACCCTTTGCATCCATGCTGGCTGTGGTACCGGCAGCGATGCGATCGAAGTGGATGCTGCCACCGGAAATAATGGACTGCATACCACCACTGCGGGCGTCGCCAATTGTCACATCGCCGCCGGCCACCAGTGCTGCGCCCTGCCCTGCCTGATAGCTGCCCCAGGTCTGCGTGGTGCCGCTGTTGCCGACGATATCTTTACCCGCGATTGCCTTGTCGATGTCGATTGCTTCCGCTGCGTTGACCTGCAACGTGCCGCCAGCGACAGCACTTTCGCCGATGACCTCGCTGCCACGCGAGGTGAGGCTCAGGTCGTTGTCCGCCTGCACGGCACTGAACGTCAGTGCGCCATCCGATGCGAGGCTGACATTACAACCGGCCAGCAGCGAGCCAATCGCGATCATGCCACCGGCGTCACCAGTGAAGTTGCAACCTGCGGTGATCTCCCTCGCCTTCAGGTCGGTGTCGGCCTGCCACATACCATCGGTACCGATGTGCGCAGTACCGACGTCAATCGCCTTGCCGGCGCGCAGGTTCATCGCGGTACCGGTGGAAGCCGTACCCAAGGTGATGTTGTTACCCGCCGTGGCCGACAGATCACCTTGACCGTCGAAGGTGGTCACCGTGGTGCTGCCACCACTGCTCAGGGTGCTGTTGCCGGTCACGGTCAGGGTGGTGGCGGTCAGGTCGGTGCCGGCATTCACTGCCAGCGCCTGACCCACCACTGCCGTGCCCAGCACCACGTTCGACCGGCCGTCCACCGTGGCATTGCCGTTGACGTTGGCATTGGCGATGGACAGCGTGTCCACCGCATCTACCACCAGATCGCCGCCTGCGTTGAGCTGCTGCACATCCAGCGTGCTGCCCGAGGACAGCGTCAGGGTGCTGCCACTGGTTAGCGTACGTGCGGCCAGCGCCGCACCCGAGGTCACGTCCAGCGTGCCCTGTGCCGACAAGCTGCCGATGCTACTGCCATCAGTACTGGTCAGCGTGGCGTTGCCGCCTACGGTGCCTTGGTTCAGTGCCAGCGCAGCACCCGCCGTCAGATCGGCGTTGCCGGTCACCTCCATCGTGGTGACGGTCATGTCGTTGCCGCTGCCCAGCACGGCATTGCCGCCCACATCCAGCGCATCCAGCGTCATCGTCGTGCCAGCGCTTGCAGCGGCATCGCCGATCACCGCCAGCGAACCGAGCGTACTGCTGCCGATACTGGCCAGCATGGCGTTGCCGCCCACGCTGCCGTCATCCAGTCGCAGATTGCCGCCGGCCGTGGCCGACAGATCAGCTTCACCGTCGAAGGTGGTCACCGTGGTGTTGCCACCACTGCTCAGGGTGCTGTTGCCGGTCACGGTCAGGGTGGTGGCGGTCAGGTCGGTGCCGGCATTTACTGCCAGCGCCTTGCCAATAGCCGCCGTGCCCAGCACCACGTTCGACCGGCCGTCCACCGTGGCATTGCCGTTGACGTTGGCATTGGCGATGGACAGCGTGTCCGCCGCATCTACCACCAGCTCACCGTCTGCGATGAGCTGCTGCACATCCAGCGTGCTGCCCGAGGACAGCACCATGCTGCTGCCACTGCTGAGCGTGCCTGCGGCCAGCGCCGCACCCGACGTCACGTCCAGCGTGCCCTGTGCCGACAGGCTGCCGATGCTGCTGCCATCAGTGCTGGCCAGCGTGGCGTTGCCGCCTACGCTGCCGTCATCCAGTCGCAGATTGCCGCCGGCCGTGGCCGACAGATCACCTTGACCATCGAAGGTGGTCACTGTGGTGTTGCCAGCACTGATCAATGTGCTGTTGCCGGTCACGGTCAGGGTGATGGCAGTCAGGTCGGTGCCGGCATTCACTGCCAGCGCCTGACCCACCACTGCCGTGCCCAGCACCACGTTCGACCGGCCGTCCACCGTGGCATTGCCACTGACGTTGGCATTGGCGATGGACAGCGTGTCCACCGCATCTGCCACCAGGTCGCCGCCCGCGGTGAGCTGCTGCACATCCAGCGTGCTGCCCGAGGACAGCACCATGCTGCTGCCACTGCTGACCGTGCCTGCGGCCAGCGCCGCACCCGAGGTCACGTCCAGCGTGCCCTGTGCCGACAGGCTGCCGATGCTGCTGCCATCGGTGCTGACCAGCGTGGCGTTGCCACCTACGGTGCCCTGGCTCAGTGCCAGCGCAGCACCCGCCGTCAGATCGGCATTGCCGGTCACCTCCATCGTGGTGACGGTCATGTCGTTGCCACTGCGCAGCACGGCATTGCCGCCCACCTCCAGCGCATCCAGCGTCATCGTCGTGCCAGCGCTTGCTGCGGCATCGCCGATCACCGCCAGCGAACCGAGCGTACTGCTGCCGGTACTGGCCAGCGTGGCGTTGCCACCTACGGTGCCCTGACTCAGTGCCAGCGCAGCACCCGCCGTCAGATCGGCATTGCCGGCCACCTCCATCGTGGTGACGGTCATGTCGTTGCCGCTGCCCAGCACGGCATTGCCGCCCACCTCCAGCGCATCCAGCGTCATCGTCGTGCCAGCGCTTGCTGCGGCATCGCCGATCACCGCCAGCGAACCGAGCGTGCTGCTGCCGGTACTGGCCAGCGTGGCGTTGCCGCCTACGGTGCCGTCATCCAGTCGCAGATTGCCGCCGGCCGTGGCCGACAGATCACCCTGACCATCGAAGGTGGTCACTGTGGTGTTGCCAGCACTGATCAATGTGCTGTTGCCGGTCACGGTCAGGGTGGTGGCGGTCAGGTCGGTGCCGGCATTTACTGCCAGCGCCTCGCCGATAGCCGCCGTGCCCAGCACCACGTCCGACTGGCCGTCCACCGTGGCATTGCCGTTGACGTTGGCATTGGCGATGGACAGCGTGTCCACCGCATCTACCACCAGGTCGCCGCCCGCGTTGAGCTGCTGCACATCCAGCGTGCTGCCCGAGGACAGCACCATGCTGCTGCCACTGCTGAGCGTACGTGCGGCCAGCGCCGCACCCGACGTCACGTCCAGCGTGCCCTGTGCCGACAGGCTGCCGATGCTGCTGCCATCAGTACTGGTCAGCGTGGCGTTGCCGCCTACGGTGCCGTCGTCCAGTCGCAGATTGCCGCCCGCTGTGGCCGACAGATCAGCTTCACCGTCGAAGGTGGTCACCGTGGTGTTGCCAGCACTGATCAATGTGCTGTTGCCGGTCACGGTCAGGGTGGTGGCGGTCAGGTCGGTGCCGGCATTTACTGCCAGCGCCTCGCCGATAGCCGCCGTGCCCAGCACCACGTCCGACTGGCCGTCCACCGTGGCATTGCCGTTGACGTTGGCATTGGCGATGGACAGCGTGTCCACCGCATCTACCACCAGGTCGCCGCCCGCGTTGAGCTGCTGCACATCCAGCGTGCTGCCTGAGGACAGCGTCAGGGTGCTGCCACTGCTGAGCGTACGTGCGGCCAGCGCCGCACCCGAGGTCACGTCCAGCGTGCCCTGTGCCGACAGACTGCCGATGCTACTGCCATCGGTACTGGCCAGCGTGGCGTTGCCGCCTACGGTGCCTTGGCTCAGTGCCAGCGCAGCACCCGCCGTCAGATCGGCATTGCCGGTCACCTCCATCGTGGTGACGGTCATGTCGTTGCCGCTGCCCAGCACGGCATTGCCGCCCACCTCCAGCGCATCCAGCGTCATCGTCGTGCCAGCGCTTGCTGCGGCATTGCCGATCACCGCCAGCGAACCGAGCGTGCTACTGCCGGTACTGGCCAGCGTGGCGTTGCCGCCTACGGTGCCCTCATCCAGTCGCAGATTGCCGCCGGCTGTGGCCGACAGATCAGCTTCACCGTCGAAGGTAGTCACCGTGGTGTTGCCACCAGTGATCAGGGTGCTGTTGCCGGTCACGGTCAGGGTGGTGGCGGTCAGGTCGGTGCCGGCATTTACTGCCAGCGCCTTGCCAATAGCCGCCGAGCCCAGCAGCACATCCGACTGGCTGTCCACCGTGGCATTGCCACTGACGCTGGCATTGGCGATGGACAGCGTGTCCACCGCATCTACCACCAGGTCGCCGCCCGCGTTGAGCTGCTGCACATCCAGCGTGCTGCCCGAGGACAGCGTCAGGGTGCTGCCACTGCTGAGCGTACCTGCGGCCAGCGCCGCACCCGAGGTCACGTCCAGCGTGCCCTGTGCCGACAGGCTGCCGATGCTGCTGCCATCAGTACTGGTCAGCGTAGCGTTGCCACCTACGGTGCCCTGGCTCAGTGCCAGCGCAGCACCCGCCGTCAGATCGGCGTTGCCGGTCACCTCCATCGTGGTGACGGTCATGTCGTTGCCGCTGGTGACGACTGCATTGTTGGCTGCGGTCAACTGGTTGAGAACCACTTGACCCACTCCGCTCACATTGACATTCGCAGCCTGGACCACACCACTGCCAGTGATGTCGGTGCCGCTGATCACCACGTCCTGTGCGGCGATGGCGTTGCCTAGCAACAGGCTGTCAGCTGCCTGCAACCTGATGCCGCCGGTCGCCGCATTGACCGCCGTCACCGTGCCGCCGTCCGGCAGCAACAGGTGGATATCACCGGTATGCGCGAGCGCCTCCAGCGTGCCGCCGGAGCTGCTCAGTGCCCGCGTATCCGTGCCGATTCCGGTACCCGCTGTGAGCGCCACGTTCACTGCCTTGCCTGCCAGCAGGTTGAGGACAGCATCGCCATTGCCGGTAATGCTACCGCCGGCGTCCAGCACCAACGTACCGCCTGCAGCACTGCCTGGAACGGCCAGGTGCCCAAGCACCATGTCACCGGTAACGGTGGCATTCAATGCCTGCTGCGCCTCGATGGCCGAACCGGCCCCCATTGCCATGCCAGCAGCATCCACCAACACCGAATCCGAACTCACCAGACCGCCATCGGTGATGCTGACCGTACCCAAGCGTGCGTACAGATTGGCTGCGCCCACCACATCAACATCCGTCAACGCCAAGCCGCGCCCGCTGGTGACAATCAGATCACCAGCGGAAGTGAGTCTGTCCGCAGCGAAGTCGTCCATGGACAGCAGGGTCATGTCATCGCCCGAGTCCGCGCCGCCAATCGACAGGCCGCCGCCAGCGCTGGCCGTCAGGCGGTTGCCTGCCGACAACACCGCTGCCGTCAGTTTCGATGCGGTGCTGATGAGCATGTCGCGGCCGCTGGTGAGCGTACCGATCGTCAGCGGGCTGTCCGGGCTGCCGATGGTGATATCGCCACCGGCCGAGCCATTCAACCGACCCGACGCACCGATGCGCATGTTCAGCGCTCCACCGGCCGGGCCACCGACGTCATCAAGGACGCTGAAGCTCAGGCTGTTGGCTTCCAACGAGATGCCCGGCAGCACACTGCGCAGGCTGCCATTGGGTACATCCAGCACCATGGTGCTGCCTGCGTACAGGTGGCCGAAGCGCAGGTCACCGGCCGTCTGGCGCAGCCCCATCTTGCCGCCGGCCGAAGCGGAGCTCACCTCGCCATCCACCTTCACGTCGAGCAGGTTCTGGCCGGTGCCACCGATGTTGCTGCCGATGTCACCGCTCACGGAAAGTACCAGGTCACCGCGCGTACTGATGGCCGGCCCGACCAGGCCAGCGGCCTCGCTCAGATTTCCATTCACAGCCAGCCGCAGGTTACCCAGGTTGTCGGCGCTGTTGCCAATGGTGATGCCTGCCACGCTGAGATCCTGCGTGGATTGCAGGTAGCTCGACCCATTGGCATTGATCGTCAGGTTGCCGGTCGCCGCCAAGTAGAGCGGCGACGTACGGCGGATCCGCACGGTATGGATGTCCGACGCGGTGTATTCGCCCGGCGCTGCGTTCTTCAGCAGATCGAACGGCACCACGTTACCGCTTGCATCCAACAGCTCCACGTCGCCCGGGGCACCGGCCAACAGCAGGGCCCGCACCGCCTCAAGGTTGTTGCCGATACTGCCATCCAGGAACGCAGCGAACGGCACGTCCAGATCCGGCGCAAGACGGCCCACACCATCACGTGCGATGAGGGAAACATTCACACCAGATACGGTGGGTACTACCTTGCCAACCGACGGACGCGAGGGCTCAAGCGTTGCGGCATTGAACGTGTAGCCCAGCTCGTTGTTGTTCCACACCGCGTTGGCACCGAAGTTGGCTGCCAGCGCCGAGGCCGGATCGAGCTTGAACGAATAGTGGTTCACCGCGCTGCCAAACTCCGGCCGCGCATTCCAACCGGTGCCATAGGCTTGATCGAACCGCGCCGAGATATCCGCGTACAGCTCGGTCAGGTAAGCACCCACATCCGCGCCGCGGCCGGCAGCGATTGCCTGTGCGGCAAATGCCTGCTCGGCAGCGCTATCCGGGACATAGCTCCCACTCACTACCTTGCCGTAACTGATCAGGGCCCAGTACTTGGTGTAGTCACTGGAAATCTGCTGCTCATATGCCGCGATGGATTCCGCAACGCCGGAGCCATCCAGCTTCAGACGCTTCTGGATCGCTTCCAGCTCTTCACCGCTCAGCCCTTCAAATGCCAAGCGGCCACTGGCGTCGACAATCGCACCATTGGGCGCCGACAGCCACACATTGCCGCTAGTCGAGTGTGCGCCGCTGATGGAGAAGTCGCCTGCATCATCACGCAGCACCACGTCGCCCTGCGCCTTGGCGTACACCAGCCCACCAGTGACGCTGTTGTTGCTACCCCGCGTTTCAACGGCATTGAGCACCAGCGGCGCCGCGCTGGTACCAATGCTGCCGTTGGTCGAGGTGCTTTCCAGCCAGATGTTGCGCCCGCCGATGGACGGGGCGTTGCCCAGCGCACCGGTGATGCTGCCGCCGGCCAGCAGCACTACGTCCGCACGCCCCGCAAGGTCGCCACCTGCCGAAATGTGTGCATTCACGTCCGAGTGCACATCCAGGCCAATTCCGCCCCTGTTGGTCAAGGCGCGCAGATTGCCACCGCCAGTCATGACGATATCGATCAGACCGCTGTCGCCGATCTGGCTGCCGAATGCCGATGGCACACGGCCGATGCTGTCTGTTGCTTTGAGCACCAGATCCTTGGAATAGAGCGTGGCCGTTGGGTCGATCTGAGTGATGCTGCCGTTGCGCGCAACCAGGTTGGTCGTACCCGCCTTGTTGTTGATGGTGCCGCCCAGCAGCAGGCTGTCGGCCACACTCACATCAACCTTGCCGCTGCTACCGGTGACGAAGTTGATGGCAATGGGATTGTCGGCACGCACGGTGCCGGTGACCCATACCTTGCCGAAGGTGGGAAATTCGTAGCCGTACCAGGTTTCGTAGCCGTTCTTGTCCTTGCCCTTGATACGGCCAGGATCGACATGCCAGCCGTTGGCAGGTGTTGGGAAGTCAAAGTTGCACTTGCCCTTCTCCACGAAATCACAGCCATAGCCGACCGTCGTCCTTCTCTTTCGGAGCACATCGCCATCCACCTTCCAGGTGAAATCCGTGCCCGTGGCAAGGCTGCCGTTACGGTACTCGCCGTTACTGGTCCAACGCTCGCTGGTCGGAACGCGGATATTCGGATCGTTGGACGACACATAGTCCCAATCACCGGCGATACCGGTACTGAGGTCGACATTGCGCCCGATGTAAGCCGTGCGCGTCCACTGGTATATCTGGTCTTTCTTCGGGCTGTAGGTGCTCGTGTTGCCAATCGTACTGCCGGCATTGAGCGCCGTTTCGTACGTCCAGGCAGTGCAATTGCTGAAGCACTTGCTGTTGTCCACGGCCACCTTGGTGCCATCCGGCCGGGAAACATACCAGGCCACGTATCCATCGGTGCCATTACCGGCGCGCTTGTTCTTGTCGGTTATCTCAACAAAACCATCCTCACCACTGGCCACATTCATGGAGCCAAGCTCCACGTCCACGCCTCCATACAGCGACTGCACCGACACGTTGCCGAAGCCGCTGGTTACCTGGATGGAACCACGGTTGGTGGTACTGACGATCTTTCCGTTCAGGTACACCTTGCCACCGCCTGACGCGTTGACATCATCAACCACGAAGCGACGCGAGCCCGGGTCGTAGAACACCTTGATCAGGTTGGACGCAGCGGACGTCGTTTCAAGATAGCTCGCATCAACCTCCACCCGCCGGCCTTCCGCATTGGCACGGGCAATCAGATCACCCAGTCTGGCGTCATTTTGAATGATGACCGACCAGTCCACGCCAGCACCTGCCTCAATACGGCCGTTGACGTCGATATAGTTGGCGTTGATGCGCACTTCGCGTGCTTTGATGTAGTTGTCCGGGTCCGCCACCGCCGCATCAATGCGGCTCTGGATCTCCGCATAGCTTGCCGAGCCGCCAAGGGTCAGCTTCGGCACCTTCGACACCCACTGCGTGTTGCCCGGGTTGTACGGGAACTTGATGTAGCCGTTGTCGCTGTCGCCAGACTGGTTGTCACCGCATCCCCGTACGTGCGGCAAGCAGGCGCCGAACATGATCACCGCAGTGCCGCCGTGGTCCCGGTCCCACGGAGCTTGCTTGAGCAGCCATTCGTTCAACTGTTCCGTACTGCCCGCGCTGCTGCCATATTCGGCGTTGGCCAGATAGGCCGCCAGCTCATTACCGGAGTAGTCCGAATAGCTGCTCGTACCGGTGGGGATCGGAAACCAAATTCCGCCAATGTTTAGGTACCGATAATCCGGCGCCCACTTCTTCAGCATGTATCCCTGCCACAGCGTCTCCGATGAGAAGTTCGCCATGTTTGCTTTGGGGTTGTTGAAGACATAGTTGCCCTGTGCAGCGTCAATCGTCACCTTGGCTGCGTAGATCGAATCGGAACTGAAAATGGACCCGGTTTTGCTGACCAGCTTGACATCCGCACCCAGCGCATCAATCCGGCCCATCTGGAATATGGACGAACCAAAGGCCATGCGGGAGTCGGTGGTGATGTTGATATGCGGGTTGACGCCAGCCGATGCGCTGCCCTGGGCGCCGGCAAAGCCGGTCTGCGTGCCGGTGAAGTGCACCTTGCCCCCCGCGTAATCCGGAATGGTGATCTTGCTGGTAACCAGGTGGAGGTCGCCGGTGTTGGTGATGTCGATGGACGGCGCCGTCCTGGCCGTCACCTTGCCACTGCCGGTGATGCTGCTGCCATTGAGGAACACGTCGCCACCGGCGACCTTCAGGTCGTCAAGCACCACGACCCGGTCGGAATCGCTCAGCTCAGCGCCCAGGCTCTCATCACCGGTGAGCTCGCGCAGTTCGCCCAGCGTCATGCAGCCATAGCTCACACCATTGACGCCGGTGCAGGTCAAGCTGCCATCTGCATCCTTGCCGAACACCAAATTGCTGAAATTGACGTTCACGTCATCCGCGGCACCGGCCAACGCCGTACCGTTGATCACCACGCTACCGGTCCATGCTCCGCTGGTGTCGGCGTCATTCACAGTGATCGGAATGAAGCCAAGCTGGTAGCCGGTGGCGCGGCCGCTGGCACGGCGTGCAATCTCGGCTCCGTAGGCGCCGATGTACACATCGCCCAATGCCTTCACCTCCGCGCCGGAGGCCAGCGTCGCCGTGTTCGCCACATCTGCGTTCACCCGCGACTTGGCAACCGGCACCGCAACCAGGCCACGTACATAGCCTTCGGCCACGGAGTTGAGCACCAATGCGCTTTCTTCCAGCGTCGCGCCTGCACGGCCTGCGGTGAGGAAGGTGCTCTTGCCGGAGCTGAGCTTGGCGCCCGAACCGATGCTGACATTCTCCCTCACGTCTGCATCGATGCTGGAGCTGGCGTTGCCTACTGCCGCCAGGCCCCAGGTATTGACGATCGCATCGTTGTACAGGTTGCCGTGCACATACGAGCCGACACTTACGTTGTCGGCGGCACTGATGACGGCGTTGGCACCGATGGAGCTGTTGTTGGTGAAGTTGGCATCCATCTTGGCTGACACAGTTGCAGCGCGGATCAAGCCACCGGTTGACAGCTCGGCCTTGTCACTTGCCAGCGCATCGGTTGCGGACAACACCCGCACATTGCCGTTGGACCCACCTCCGGCGCTCGTGCCGGAAATGAGGTTCACCCTGTCGCCAATCCACGCATTGCTGGCGCTGTTGAGCACCGTAGTAACACCACCGGCATCCATACCCAACGCGCCACCGGAGGCCGCGTTGATGGCCGCGCCATCCAGCAGGCTGGCGAAACTGTTGCGGGCCACCACATCGGTGCTGGTCATCGACTGCAGTTTGGAGTCAGCGCCGATGCTGGCATTCACCACACTGCTGTCGACCCGGTTATCCGCAACCGCGCCGCTGGCATTGACCAGGCCCGCACTGCGCGCATCGGACTGCGCCCCGTATTTACTCGTATGCGCCGCATTGACGGACAGCGAATTGGCAACCAGCTTCTTGCTCGTGCCAACCGAGCTGCCGATCAGCGCATCCACCTTCGATTTTCCAAAAGTGAGGGACTTGGAGCCGGCACCGGAGAGCAGACCACCGCTGCCCGCCACCGAATGGGCGAGGTTGGCATCCTCACCCACCGCCGATACCACCACGTCGCCCATCGGCACGTATGCATCTGCCTTGGTTCCGGCATGCGCGCCATTGATGCCGTTGCCCAAGGTAGCTGCGGTCGTGGTGTCCGAGGTGGCTTCCGAAAGCGCCAGGCCAACGGCCAAGCCGCCCACTGCCACGCCGGTAGCGTAGGCATTCTGCGAGGTAACGTGGTTGGCCAGTACCTTGAGGTCACCGCCCCCAACCACCGCGTTGTTGCCAATTCCTGCGGTCACCCTGCCGGTGTTCTTGGCTTGTGCGCTGGCCGCCGTGGCCGCGCCGTAGATGCCACCCGAGCCAGCCTTCGCCTCAGCATGCGCGGTGTCCTTGCCCTGCGCCACCGTGCGGTTGGCGCTGACCAGCACATCACCACTGCCGTTCAACTTGGCACCGGTGCCGATACGCGCACTCACATTGGTGTTGGCTTCCGCATTGGCTACCACCGCGCCCACGGCCACACCGCCTGAAACGGTGGCGCCGGTGCCCGTGGCTACGACCGACGAGGTGGACGATGCATTCACCTGGATACCAGTGGCTTTGCCGGTGACATCCTGGGCGACGGTACGCGCGTCCACGTTGTTGCCGAACTCCGCCACAACCACGCTCGAATCGTCGGCATCCACCACCACCGCCTGCAACGCGACGCCGAAACCAGCCACCGAGCCAAGCCCGGTGGCGACCGCGCCACCGCCGTGCAGGGCGTTGACCGTGATCGAATTGAAGTTGTTGAAAACCGTATTGGAGGCAACCTGTGCCGATACGATGGCATCACGGTTGGCCTTCGCCACCACCGCCCCTACTGCAGCCAAGCCACCCACGCCCGCACCGGTGGCATCGGCCTTGATGGTGTGCGTATCTTCGGCGGAAACAGAAATCCCACCCTTGCCGCTGACCTTCGAAGTCAAATTGCCGGCAAGCGATGCATTCGTCCCTTGACCGAGGTCCGCGATGGAAACTGCGGCACCAATGCCAACCGCGCCACCCGCACCGGCATAGGTGTCCACCACCACGCTGTTGGCGGCCGCGCCGAACGCACCCGAAGTTGCCTTCACGCTGATGTCATTGGCCTTGACGGTATTGGCCGCCAGCGTGGCCTCGGTAATGCCGGCCATGCCGGTGTAGGCCACCGCACCACCCACGCCCACACCCACACCCATGCCGGCAGCACCGGCACGGTTCACCGACACAAGTCGCGTATCGGCGGTCACGTCGATGGCATTGGACTGGATGTTGCCGCCGGTGATCTTCGCACTGACGGTATCGGCCTTGCTGCCGAACGCCGCCAGGCTGCGCTGGGTTGAACTATTGAGGTCTGCCGTCGTAGTGGGATCGAGTACGTCCTTCAGTGATGCATCGCCGGAGACGTCTCCACTCAACTTGCTCTTGCCACTTTCCCCCTGCAGCGCGGTGAACGTGCCGGACATGGAATCGGTCAGGTCCGAGCCAAGCGTGCCCTTGCCCGACAGCAGGATGCCTACCGCACCACCAATGCCCGCCGAACCACCGATACCGGCGGTAGCCGTGGTCATGGCGATATCGCGCTCGGAAAGCGCGTTCACGCCCACCTTGCCACTGCTGGCCAACTGACTGTCGGCAACACTGGCACTCACCTGGCTGCCCAGCAACGCCAGGTTGACGCCTGCACCCACACCTACACCCACGCCACCGACAGCGCCTGCACCGGCCAGCGCGTCCAGCTCCAGCGCTTCCTTGGCATTGACCGTCATGTTCCTGCCGGCCATGTCCGCGCCAACCACGGCTGCCGAGGTATTGCTGGTGATCTGGTGAAGCTGGGCCATACCGGCCACGCCCACACCACCGGCGCCTGCCGCGCTTACCACCAGGCCACTGGCCTTGCTGGCAGAGGCCGCATCCACGGTGATGTCATCTTCGCTGCGCACCTTGGTACTGCGCCCGATCGAACCGACACGCGCCTGTGTGTTGGTATCGACGATGTTGACCACTGCACCCAACGAGGCGGCAGCCCCACCTGCGCCTGCCAGTGCCTCAGCGCGCAAGGTCGCCTCGGCATCATTGTTGGCACGCACATTCACCGCACTGGCCGTGGTGCTTCCGCCCTCGATAACCGCGCCGGTGTTCGCGCCGAACACGTTGACCAGCACAGCGCCCGATGCCGCCGCCGCACCACCTGCCGCAAAGCCGGTGGTATCCAGCGTGACAGCCTGCTGTGCATCGGCAATGACATCCACTCGCTTCACTGCAAGCACGTTGGAGTCGCGGATGGTGGCGTTGGTCTGGGTCTTGAACACATTGGTGTTGACCGCCGCGCTACCACCCACGCCGGTCGCAAGGCCGGCACCCACGGTGATCGCGTTGACATCCACCTTGCTGCGGGCCTCCACGCCCACGCGCTGACTGGCATCACCAAACAGGTGGATATTGGCCACCGGATCGCTGGCCGAATCCTCTGAGCTCCCTGCACCAGTGCCCGCACCACCACCGCCCGCTGTTCCTTCTGCGACTCGATAGGACAGGTCATGGATATTGACGTCAGCGTTCGCGATCTCGGCATTGGTTTGCGAACCGAGCACGTTGGTGGCGCTCATCACGCCACCGGCGGCACTGACGATGTTGACGGCGACCGCAGCACTCACCCCCAGCGTACTGACAGCCTGGTCCGTATCCGCCTTCACGATCACACCGCCGCCGTTCTGGCCCAGCCCCAGTGCCGTGACCTTCGTGCGATCAGCACCGGCTGCAATGGCCGCCGAGCGGATCGCCGCTTCGGTCGTGCCCTGCATCATGTTGACGACCACGCCGATACCCACACCGGCGGTAGCACCGCCTGCCAGCGCACCGGCGAGCACGTCGATCTGCTGCCGCTGGCGCGCACTCACCTCGATGCTGCGCTCGGCGATCACGTCAGCTCCACCATCGACGATGGCCGAGACGGTGCCGCCCATTTTGTTGACGGCGACCGAGCCGGCGCCGCCTACCGAGCCGCCAACACCAACACCTGCAGCAATCGCGCGGATGCGGTTGCCTGTACCGCCGGCAGCGTCACCGGTGACTTCCAGGCTGCGCACATCCAGGTCCAGCAACTTGCCCGAAACCAGCGCCGACGTACTGCCGCCGATATCGTTGTAAGCCACGGCTGCGCCCACGCCGGCGGTGCCGCCCACCGCCGCGCCACCGGCAAGCGAGTCGATGGCGCGTTGGTCATCCGCGCGCACGATCACATCCGCCGCCGAGTTGTTGACCTTTGTATCCACCAGCGACGCCAAGGTGTCGGAGCGGATGATGTTGCCGGTCACACTGCCCGCCACACCTGCAGCACCACCACCCGCTCCGGCCACCGCCGCCGTACGGATCACGCTGCTGTTGTTGGCCAGAATGGCCAGGCGCTTGGCATCGTCCAACGACGCATCACTTACGGTAGCCGAGGTCTTTCCGCCCACGTCATTGATGCTGCTGGCCACGCCAACGCCCACCGAGGAACCCACTGCCAGTGCGCCGCCCAAGGAGTACGAAGCGCCACGCGTATCGGCACTCACCTCCACCTTGCCATCCACACCATTGCCATGGCTGTCGATGTGGTTGAGCGAAGCGGTGGTGGTGTTGCGGATGATGTTGGTCGCGTTGCTTGCCGCAATGGAGGCGGTACCGCCCAACGCACCGCCAATGGCCAGCGTCTTGGTAACGGCATCGGCATCGGCGCTGACCGCCAGCCGGTTGGAAACCGCCAACGCTGCGTTCTCGACCGCAGCCGTGGTGGTATCGGCAATGGTGGCCACGTTGATGGCCGCACCTACCGCCGCCGGCCCGCCGCTACCCGCTATCGCGCCAGAAAGGGTATAGATGCGCGAGTCGTTGTCTGCATCCAACTGCAGCTCCGCTGCCTGTGCCGTACCGCCCTTGATGGACGCCTCGGCGGTATTGCCGATTTCACTCCAGCCCACCGAGCCCTGCACCGAGACATTGCCGGCAAACCCTGCGGCAACCGCGCCGGACAGAATCTTGGCGTTATTGGCCGCAGCCAGCGTGACATCCTGCGTGGCCACCAGTGCCGCATCCTGCGAGGTGGCTTTGGTTTCGTTGCCGATATCGTTGATGGTCAGCGCAGCACCGATGCCAACCTTGGGCCCCAGCGTGGCTGCACCCGCGAACGAGCCGATGAAGGAATCATCACTGGCATCGAGGCGGATGTTCTGTGCGTCAAGCGTTGCGCTGGTGACGCCGGAGGTGTCGTGCCCCACCTGCACCGTGGTCTTGTTTGCGATGGCGTTGTAGGACACGCTGCCCACGCCAGCCACCTTGCCGGTACTGGCACCTATGCCTGCGCTGACCGCAATGATCTGTGCCTTGTCACTGGCCATCAGGCTGACGCCGTCTGCGCCTGCCGCCTTGATCGAGGCGTTGTCCACGCTGACGCCGTGGGTGTTCTTGATGGTGTTATACGCAAAGGCCACGCCGACGTTGTTGTCGCTGACCTGCATCATGCCGGCCACGGCAATGATCGAGCTCTTGGCCGTGCCGTCGCGCCCAATCGTGTCCACCTGCGTATCGCTGGAACTTTCGGTATCGGCATTGGCCTTTACGTCGCTTTCAGCAACCTGGTTACCGCAATAGTCCATGCCGCCGCCGGAGCTGACGCCACCGGCCTTGCAGTCGCCGCCGACACCGCTGACGTCGCTGTCATGGGCTGTGCCTGCGTAAACGTCAAGATTCCCGGCAATATCCACCGTCGCTCCGCCGTCGATACGCGCGGTGGTGGTGTTGGAAACCTGGTTGATCAACACCGAACCGGCAAGACCAATGCCGTTGCTGGCGGTCGATACCCCACCGGCGGCGGCGGCTGCGATGATGCGCGAGGCATCTGCCGCACGCACGCTGACGTTGTCCACCTGGCTGATGGTCCCACCGGTGATAGCCGCCGACGTTGCATCCTTGACCTCTGCATAGGTCACTGCAGCACCAACGCCCGCACGCCCGCCCACATAAAGGGCACCGCCACCGTTGGCAATCTTTGATTCGTTCACCGCCTTCAAGGAAACATCCGCACCGGCGCCCTGCTTGCCGGCAATGCTTCCGCCTTGGAGTACGGCCTCGGTCGTGTTCTCCGACATGCCAACCGTAGCCGAAACGGCAACGGCCGCCGCCTTGGTCTGGTCGCTGGAGGCATTGACTCCCACACCCAAGCCCACATTGACCTGTTCACTCTCATTGCGTGCGGTCACCACCACATCGTTGGCGTTCTCGACAGTGGAGTTGGTGATCCCCGCCCTCGTGGTGTTCTTGATGTCGCCATACGCCACGCCACCGGCGATGGAAGCACTGGACTGCTGCTGGCCCACCACTACCGACAATGCGCCGCTGATGCTTACCAGCAAGGTCTTGTTGAGGGCGAGCACATCCAGCTTCACGCCAGCGCCGGCGTTGTCCTTGATGTTTGCATTGCTGATATCGGCAACGGTCTTCTGGCGCGCACGGTTCACCGTTGCGCTGCCGGAGACAGCAACGCCGAACTTGGGCTGCTCCTCACCGCCAGCCTGGCCACCCTGTTCCGGCTTACCCGAGCCCAGTAGCGATTTGGCTTTGCCGAAGTACGCGGCCAGGCCACTGTCGCCTTCCATGCCGGCCTTGCCGGCCATCGTCTCCAGGCCTGTCACCTTGCTCGATGCCCGCGACTTGAGCCCATCAATGAAGCCCGGATTCTCAGCGCTGCGCTTCTTCGCTGCCTCTTCGCTGTCGCCTTGGTCGTACTTGTTGTCCTTGCTACTGACCACGCTGCCAGCTGCGGCAACGGCACCGGCCAGACCTTCGCTGCTGGCCTTCACCGACAACTCGCCGGTGTTCACCTCGCCCTGTGCACCGCCACTGGTGCCGGTGCTGAAGCCGGCGGGAATCGTACCGATGAATGCGTTGGTATCGGTATTCATATCCTGGTAGGCCACACTCAGGCCCACCGAGATGCTGTTGCTCATGGCCACCGCACCGGCCACCGACCACACGAACAGGTCTTCATCGGCGCCGATACCAACCGAGTTCGCCGTCAATTGCGCCTTGTCGCTCACGCCCGCCAAAGTGTGACTGTCCAGGTCCAGCGCGGACGCCGTACCACTGAGATTGAAACTCCCTCCGTTGCCGCTCTGCAGCGCCAGCGACACCACGGTTTCCTTGTTGGCGGCATTCACCGCAATGTCGCCACCGCCGGCATTGATCTGCACCCCATCGTTGACGATGGCAGCCGCCGTGTTCTCGTAGTCCATATAGCCAACGCTGCCACCCACCGCAGCACCGCCATCCCCAACGTTGCTGCTCTTGATGTTCTTCAGTGCCAGGTCACCGGCCGCGTGCAGCGCGGTTACATCAGTGGTGGCGGAGATATCGGTTGCTGCATCGAAACTTCGCGAACGCGCCCGCTCCGCGTCGGTCTTGTTCTCGCGGTGGTCAAGCCCGTCCAACGCTGCGGTCCACGCCGCGCCGCTGGCATCGCGCGTGGTCAGCTGGGCGCCCGAGGCGACATCGGTGCGGGCACTGTTGCTGGCCTTGAAATAGCTGACCGCACCGCCCAGCGCGAACTTATCAGCCGAGCCACGGGCCGCCGCGTAAGAGGTAAACAGATCCGACGGGTCGGTGATCAGATCCTTGGCGTTGGAAATGGCTTTCTTGAATTCATCGAAGCTGCTGAACATATCGGCCATGCCGGTGAGCTTGCTGAAGTCACGCGGCAGGCTCACATCCGAGGCAAGGCCAATGTGCTGACCGGAAAGCTGCGCACCACTGCCGATGAGCGTCTTCGCATCATGGTCCAGATCCGCAATGGTCACCGCACCGCTCAGGCCAAACTTGGATCCTTCAGCATCCTTGCCCTTGCCTGCGACATTGCTGATGGCATGGTTGCCGATCTGCGCAGCCACCACCTGGCTGTCCACCACCACGTTACCGGCACTGTTCACCACCACGTTGTCGCCAATGCTGGCCGTGGCCGAATGGCTACCACTGACGAAACTGATTGCACCGCCAAGGCGGAACGCCGCCGGCTTGGAGGGCTGTGTGGTGCCACCGCCGGTGCCGCCACCACTATCACCCGACAACGCGCCAAGCGCCGCGGAGAACCCGGAGCCGACCAGCGACTGGGCCATGCCCATGAATCCTTCACCGGCGTCCTCGCTGGCGCCGCCAATGGTCTTTACCTCCTCCTCGAACGGCAGCGGCGGGAGCTTGGGCGAGCCAACCAACGTATCCGTCCGGTTGAGCGAGGTGATGGTGGCGGCCTGCACCGTCACATCACCACTGCTGCCACTGGCGTTGTTGGTGGTTACATCGCGCTCCAGTTTTGCCTCGGCAGCGATGTCCTGCAGGCTGATCGCACCTGCAAGGCCCACGGCGTTGCTTCCATCACCGCGCGAAGTGGCCTTTGTTTCCAGCGACGCCTGATTCACCGCAGACACATTCACCGCGCCAGCGGTGATTACCGAACTGGCGGTAGTTCCCTCGATAACCGCGCGCGTGTTGACGTTGACGTTGCTGATTGCAGCGGTGAACCCGACCGTGGTGTTGTTGACCGCGATCGACTCAGCAGCAATTTTCACTGCCGTTTCTGCATCCGCCTTGACCGAAAGATCGCCACCGGCGCTCACTGCGGCACCCGAGCGGATAAGCGCCTCGGTGGTTGCGTTTATCTGCCCATAGGCCGCGCCAAGGCTGAACAACTGCCGCTTCTGCACCGGCTTGTTGGTAATGGGGTCCTTGATCTCCTGGCCGTTGGCATCAAGTGCCGGGTCGTTGGTTTCATGAACCTCCCCCGCCGCAGAGTTATCAATGATCTGGCGCGTGCTTGCATGCAGGTCGATGGCGTTGCTGGCCTTCAGCTCAGCGGTATTCTTCACTTCCACGCGCGAGGTGGTCGTGGCGTGCAACACCGAAATCTGCTCGCCCAGCACCTTGTCGACACCGAAGTTGAGCAGCGCATCGCCCAGCCCAATCAACGTATCCGTGTTCTTCACGCTGCCGACAAGATCCGCTTCCAACTCGGCCAGCGTGGCCTTGTCCTTGTCGTAGCTCGAATCCACCACAGCCAACGCGGTCAACTCGATATCATCGGCCTGCAACTTGCTGGGCCCACAGCCCGCCTTGACGTCGCAGCCAACCGTCACTGTTGCTTCGGCACTGCGGACACCAAGGCCGGTATCGGAGATCGCCGCGGCACGCAGCTGGATCTTGCCATTGCCATCATCCACCAGCACGATCTTGCTATCGTCACCGCCGGTATTTACTGCGGCGTCATCACGCTGCAGGTTGAACGCGCCATTCAAGGTCTCGTCGGCTGGCACTGCGACCAGGATGGTACCGGTCACATCGATCGCACGGGCCTGCACGCGCACACCGTTGCGGGCATTGACCGTACCCGCGACGCTGACCGCGCCATCAGTACTGATCTGTTCCGGAGTCAAGGTGCCCGCCATCAGGCGGTTCAAGGCACCGCCGCCGGCCAGGATGTCGCCCATGACACTCGCCCTTGGCGTGGCCACGGTCAACGAGCCGACGTTCAACACACCACTATTGCCGACCACCATGCCCATCGGGTCGACGAAGAACACGCGGCCTCCAACCTTGTTGGTGCTTTCCAACACGCTGTTCAAGGTGCCATCGATGTAGATCTTCGAATCCCAGACCAGGTTGACCAGGTTGTTCACCTGCTTGGACGCATCAACACCTGGCAGCACCAGGTTCACCACGTCGTTCTGGGCGACATTGAAATCCCTGAACGAGTTGAAGGCCACCCCGTTCTTTACCGTCGCCGTTGTCACCGTGATGGTGTTGCCGGAACTGCTTACCGTCGTGTCGGTTTTTTTGCCAGCGTCATCGTGTACGGTGATGACGGAATTCGCCGCCATGGTCGAGCCGCCGGGCATCGCCAGCCCCAGCACCGAGCTGATCGCCACCGCCAGGCCTGCCGGACGCAAGCGACTTTCCGTTGCCGACGTGGTCTTCAGGGTCGATGTGGGCTTGGACGGTACGTCAATACGATTCATGGCAGCTCCAGGGTGCGCCGCTGCCAGGCGGCAGCACTCAGATAGGCGGATGCGCGACCGCTGATGCGGCCGCGCATGGATCAACAGTTCGGGGTAACGCCAGTGTCAGTGCGTGGCTGCAGGCGGCGCCTGCTTGTCCAGCGCCCGGCTGAGCAGCTCGACATTGCCCAGCGACAGCAGGTGGGCATAGATCCAGCCCAGGTCACCGGACTTGGCCAGGTCCTGCAGCGCCTTGCCCTTGAGCTCGCGCAGCTTCTGCTCGTCGACCACGAAGAAGCCATCCAGCGAGAAGGTTTCACCGGCCGCCGTCTGCACGTTTACCTGCTTGGACACCAGCAAATCGTGCGCGACCAAAGCAGCTGTCAGGCTGCGGGTGCGGGCCAGGTGCCCCTGGTACTCCTGCAGGAACTCCAGCGCGTTGGACAACAAGGCACTGTCATTGCCCTCCTCGTCGAACAACGCCGCCCCCTCCTCGCCACCTTCGCGCAGGCCCTCGAATGCGGCATCAAGGCATACGGCAAATTCACTTCCCTGTGCTTCGTTCTCGGCCAGCACGAACGGATAGCGACGCAGGAACGCCGGCACATAAGCCCCTTCGGCCCAACGTCCTTCTATGTCCACCATCAGGTTGTGGCCGCTGCGCAGGCCCAGCAGTGCGGCAGGCACCACGCTGTCAGCGCTGTTGCCGGCAAATACGATCGGGTAGTCGCGTACGGCGCGGGCGAACTCCACGCAGGCCAGCGGCACGGAATTGAGGCCGGAGGCAAATCGGAAATCCCCGTCGTTGGCAACCACACGGTGGTTGCGGTGTGCAACGCGGTTCAACTGAACCGGACGGTCATAGATCAGCAGCTGCTTCATGGCGTTCCCCTGTAATGGAAAAAGTAACCCTCATAAGAAGAAACCGGGAAAAGCGCCCGCAACCAATCACGGATCCAAAAAAAGTGAGGAATCCGTCACTAGTGCCAATTTATCTTTGTATAGATTCCGTAAATCATGGCCCCGCCCGCCGGAATCCGTTCCGTGCCCCAGCCCGTCCATGACGGCCACAGGGGGTATACACCCCCGTACCCATCTCACCCCGGGCCAGCAGAAAGTGGTTTTCGGCGCGCACAACCACGGTGACGTCGACGCCCTTGCGTCAATCGAATCTGACCTACCCGGTTTCGGCTGCGCTGCCCGGGCAATACCGGCGCATCGGCGTGCAGCTCACCCCTTGCCGCTGGGGCGGGCTTCCGGTCTGCACATGGCGCGCAGACAACCCTATCCACGAGGAGTCGATCACCTCACCCCAAGCATGACGATTGCGCACGCGAAGGTGGTAGGCCCACCCAACGACGTGGCCAACGGTTAACGCTGGCTTAGATTCTGTTCGGCCAGCAGGAGCAGCCCATCCAGTTTGCGCCGATCCGGTGAGCCGGCAACCTGCAGGCGCCCTATAAGCAGCAACACGCCCTGCAGCTCTTCCTTGGCCAGGCGCGCATGCCCCAACTGCAGCAGGGATTCGGCCAGAGCCAGACTCGTCTCGACAACAGCAGCGCTGTCTTTGCCCTGCTTGCTGCCTGCAAACTCCACCGCAGCCCTGCGCAGAGCCAGCGCTTGCTCGCCCTCACCCTGCCGCACCGCCAGATCGGCGCGGATACCCAGCCACCGTAGCTGCAGTTCTTCCGCTACCGGTGAGCTCATTCGCTCCAGCAATTGCCGCGCCTGGGCCAACTGCCCACTGCGCACATGCCAGTCGATCCGGTTCAGATGGGCCTGCACGCGGCCGGGCGCATCGGCCGGCAAACTCTGGCTCAACCCCTTGTCGGCATGCATCAGCATCACGCCCGCCTCGCCCATCCGACCGTCGCGCATCAACAGACGCCCCAATTCGCTTTCTGCGCGAAGGCTGGTAGGCGAGTCTTCACCCAGTTTCTGTTTGCGGATCATCCAGGCCTGTCGATACAGCGCTTCGCCCGCCGTCAGTTCGCCGCGCAGCACCTTCAACGAACCGTAATTGAACAGACCCATCGAATACTCGACCGAGTCCTGCCCATCCAGACGTGCGCTCAAGGCATTCCGTTTCTGGTAATGCTGCTCAGCGGCCGCGTAATCGCCGGAATCCCGATACAGGTCAGCCAAGCCGTCGTACTGCATGCGGACAAAGCTGCTCTCTGCGCCGTACAACTCCAGCGCGTACTGCATCCCAGATTGCAGCAGCGGCAGCGCCTGTTCGTACTTGCCCTGTTCGCGCAGTATCTGCGCCAGCCGTGTTTCGGCAGCCAACGCCAGGCTGGTCCTGCGGCCATGCAGATTGTCCAGCATCCGCCGGAACTCGTGTTCTGCCGATGACTGCCGTCCCCAGCGCAGGTACATCAGGCCTTTGTTGTACAGCAACTCGCTGGTCTCGGCACCGACGTCCATGTCCTCCACATCCTGATACAGCGACGTTGCACTGTTGAAGGCCGCTTCGGCCAGATCAAAATGCTGCTGATTCAACAGCGCGAGTCCCTTTGCGCTGTACAGACGTGCCTGCACCACCGCAGGAGCCTTGCTTCCAATCAGATCCAGGCCCTGCACCGCCATCTGCAGACCGCGCTCACCATCGCCATCCAGCGTCTTCTGCACGGAAAGATCCGCCAGCACATTAGCCGCATCCAATGGACGCGCCACACGCGGATCCATGAAACCGGCGTAGGCTTGCTGCAACAGCGTGTCGGCCTGATGCGAAGCACCTGCGTTCTGATAGGCAACGCCCAGCACTGCGCGCATCCGTGCCAACTGTGCCGGGGCATCAGCCAGATCACGCGCGACCTGCAGCGTGGCCTTGTCCAGCAATTGCCGCGAACTCAACTCCTCGGCACCGCGCTCGGTGCGTAGAAACGGATCAGCGGTTTCAAACATGCCAACCATGAAGTTGCTGATCTGTTGCGCCACGGCCGCTTCTTCCTGCGCCTGCCGCCGGGTCTCCCACAGACCGTACACGAACACCGCAAGCAGCACACTCACACCGACACCGATCGCCGTACCCTGCCAGTTCCGGCGCAGCGCTTTGCCAAGGTGGTACAAGCGGCCACCGTTGCGCGCAAGTACCGGCTGCATCTCCAGATAGCGGCGCAGGTCAGCCATCAAGGCTTCAACCGAGCGATAGCGCAGTGCGATGTCACTGGCACAGGCACGCGCGACGATGGCATCCAGATCGCCACGCAGGCGTCGACGCCAGGGCAGATCAGCCGGTGTATTCGCACTGGGAGCGATCAATGCCTCGCCGGTATTCTGCGCCTCCCGCATCGATGGTTGCGTGGACAGCAACTCCAGCAACATCACACCAAGACTGTAGACATCGCTGGCTGCACCGACGGTATGTCCATCGATCAACTCCGGGCTGGCATAGCCCGGGGTGCAGTACCCGGAGTCGCGTTTGTCGCGCGCCTCGTTGAGCAGACGCGCCAGACCAAAATCCAACAGCACCGGCTGGCCATTGGCCTGCACCAGCACGTTGGGAGGTTTGAGATCGCAATGCAGCACCAGCTGTTCGTGTGCGGACTGCACGATGCTGCAGATCTCCAGAAACAGCGTAAGCCGTTGCTGCAGGCCCAAGGACTGCTCGGAACACCAACAATCCAGCGGCACGCCGTCGATGTACTCCATCACCAGATAGGGATGCCCATCCGGTGTCGTACCGCCATCGTAAAGACGCGCCACGTTGGACAACTGCAGGCCTGCCAGCACCTGCCGTTCGGCGCCAAGCAGCTCCACCTCGGTGGCGCCCGGCATGCCATGCAACAGCTTGATGGCAACCGTACGCTGGTAGAGACCATCGGCACGTTCGGCCTTGAACACGGTACCCATGCCGCCATGTGCGATGCGCTCGGTCAACCGCCATGGACCAAGCCTCTCCCCCACCCCCAATTCTGGCGCCAACGCGCGCGCCAATGCAGTGTCCAGACGATTGCTGACCCGGCTAAGACCTACAGTCTGCGAGCGCAGCAGCTGCAGCACTTCCTCGCGCACCGCAGGGTCGTCGCTACCATCGCCGAGTGCTTGCTGCCATTGCTCGCGCGGCAGCTCGCAGATGGCATCAAACAGTTCGCGAACCTGCCGCCAACGCTCGTTCGCCATTACCGCGCCCCCGTCATCGCTGCTCAGCGCAGCTGCCGGTTCAACCAGGCCCGCGCAAAGCGCAGGTCGCGGTCAACCGTGGGCGCGGACACATCCAGCACCAGTGCTATCTCATCGCGGCTCATGCCGCCGAAGTAGGTCAACTCGATGGTGCTCGCCGCGCGCGGCTCAAGTTCGGCCAGTTGATTCAACGCCTGATGCAAAGCCAGCACGTCGTAGCCGATGGCCGCATCATCCGGCACCTGGTCAGCGTGGGACAGCGTCAACTGCTCGGCATTGCCACCACGCTTGTCTGCTGCCCGCGCACGCAGATGATCGACCAGTACCGAGCGCATCTTCAGCGCGGCGATGGCGACGAAGTGGGCGCGGTCCTTGTAGTCTGCGTCGGTGCCGAGCAGGCGCATCAGCGATTCGTTGACCAGCGCAGCTGGCTGCAAGGTGCCGCCAGTCTGCTGCGACAAGCGGTTGCGGGCAATCAGCATCAAATCGGAGTACAAGGCTTCGAACAGATGCTCGCGCGCATCCATGTCGCCTTGTTGCCATCGGTGCAGTAATAGCGTGATCTGCTTGCTCAACCCTGTCCCCAGTGCATGGACGCCCACCAGGGCAACCAACGATCCATCCTGCATATTAGGACCAGACCCCGCGACTTCCAACCACAGCGGCTTGCACTGCTCGTTCGTGTTGCATGCCGGGCGCCTCGCACCTCCCCCATATCAGCCCGCAAACGGCGAACACGGTCACAAGCCACACAGGCTGCCGGGACGTTCGCCCGCCTTTCTTCGCTGATCCATTTCGGCAGCGACGAAGCCTCACACCCGATTCCGCAAACCTGACTGAGCGTTGACAAAGCCTCAGCGGAGACGGAATCTGCGTCACTTCGCGCCTATCAAGCGCTCAATCGGCAGGTTCTATGCAGCAGGGTGTGATGCAGGGCGTGTGGGGACGAGGCGTATTGATCTGCGCACTGTTGGCGGCAGGGACTCAGGCAGAAGCCGGGCAGGCACAGCCCTTTGCTCCGGGCGCACACAAGGGGCCCCGACATGGAACTCAGAACGAAGTCGCGGTCCTCGGTACTGCGCATCTGGCAGGTTTGCCGAAAACCTTTGATCCATCGACGCTCACCCCGCTGATCGAACGCCTGGCGGCGTGGCAACCGCAGGCAATCGCCGTCGAGACAGTCTCGGGACAGCAGTGCGACATGTTGCGCCGCTACCCTGCCCGCTACGCATTGACGGTGAACGATTACTGCCCCGACCTGTCAGCGGCGGCAAAGGCGACCGGACTGGACGTGGCAGCAGCGACTGCGGCCGCCGAAGCAATGCTGGTGAACTGGCCAGCGCAACCAACTGCCGCCCAGCGTCGCGAACTGGCGGCCACGTTCCTGGCCGCCGGA
This sequence comes from Stenotrophomonas sp. STEN038, assembly GCF_056759895.1. Taxonomy (NCBI): domain Bacteria; kingdom Pseudomonadati; phylum Pseudomonadota; class Gammaproteobacteria; order Lysobacterales; family Lysobacteraceae; genus Stenotrophomonas; species Stenotrophomonas sp. STEN038. The sequence goes on along the minus strand of NZ_JBRRDW010000002.1, from coordinate 74,166 downwards.
GAGCACGATTCCGCGCTTGTCCAATGGCTGCACCTGCCTGCGCCAGAGCGGCGTGCAGAGGGCAGCTTGAACCAAGAGCTGGTGGAGGCGCTGGAAGCACTGCGCGACAGTCGCAATGAGAACACGCTGATTGCTGCACAGCTGGCGGTGCGACTGGGCCATCAACGGCTCTGGCCGATGGACGATCACAGTGCCGACCGCTATGGCCCGGACCCCAAGGCCTACGTGAAGGCCATCCGCAAGGCGTGGGACAACCCTGCCAGCAAGCAACGTGCAGCGCAGCACAGCGACCTGGAAACCCAACTCGACACGCCGCAGAACGCACTGGCGATGTATCGGCGTGACAACGGCCCGGACGTCGCCCCCGCTGCCTTCGAAAGCGACTACGGTGCGGCGCTGGAAGAACCCTCCCCGCAGGGTTACGGGCGCATGTATGTCACGTCCTGGGAAACCCGCAACCTGCGCATGGCCGCCAACATCCGCGACCTGATGGGGCCAAGCCCGGGAATGCGCACCCTGGTGCTGGTTGGCGCCTCGCACAAGGCGTATCTGGATGCGTACCTCGAGCAGATGCACGATGTACGCATCATCGATGTCCAGCAGACCCTGCTGAAGTAGCGCACAAAGGACGCGGTTCTAGCCGCGGCCGTGCTGACGCCACCGTAGCCCGGCAAACGCAGCGCCCCCCGGGCTTCTCATCGACAGCCTCCAAGATCACAGGCTTCCCATCTCCCAGGTGCGCTGCGCTTGCCCGGGCTACGCTCGAACTGCCAGTCCTGGCCGATTGCAGAGCGGTCGACATTCCTGGAGCAACAAAAAAGGCTTCGGATCGCTCCGAAGCCTTGGCAATGCTGGTGGGCCGTGAAGGATTCGAACCTTCGACCAAAAGATTAAAAGTCTTCTGCTCTACCGACTGAGCTAACGGCCCAAACAAAGACCCGGCCGCAGCCGGGGCGCGTATTCTAACGCAATAAACGCAAAAACAACATCATGCGTAATGGGTTGGATCCGTCATGCCGGCGGCAGTGAAGCCATCGGCGCGCAACTGGCAGGCATCGCAGTGGCCGCAGGCCTTGCCGTCCATGTCGGCCTGGTAGCAGGACACAGTCAGACCGAAGTCCACGCCCAGGCGCTGCCCTTCCAATGCGATCTGCGCCTTGCTCAGGTACTGCAATGGCGCGTGCACGCGGATGCCTGCACCTTCCACACCCGCCTTGGTGGCCAGATTGGCCAATGCCTGGAAGGCGGCGATGAATTCCGGGCGGCAATCCGGGTAACCGGAGTAGTCCACCGCATTGACGCCGCAGAAGATATCGTTGGCACCCAGCACTTCGGCCCAGCCCAGCGCCAGTGAAAGCATGATGGTGTTGCGGGCCGGCACATAGGTGACCGGAATGCCACCACCTTCGCCTGCCTCGGGCACGTTGATGTCATCGGTCAGGGCCGAGCCGCCGATGCTGCGCAGATCGACCGCGACCACTTTGTGCCCGGCCACGCCCAAGGCGGCGGCCACGCGTGCGGCGGCTTCCAGTTCAGAGGTGTGGCGTTGGCCGTAGCGCACGCTCATGGCGTGTACTTCGAAGCCCTGTTCCTGGGCGATGGCGACGACGGCGGCTGAGTCCATGCCGCCGGAAAGAAGCACGACTGCTTTCTTCTTCATGGTGTTGATCCGGTTGGGGGAGGAAAGCCAGCACGCTGTCCCGCGCCGGGGTAAACAATTGACGGGGGCAACGCCGGCTCAATAGCCCGGGGCGTCGTCCCACAACAACTTGTGCAACTGCATCTGGAAGCGCACCGGCAGACGATCAGCGACGATCCAGTCGGCCAGTTCGCGCGGACTGACCTGCGACTTGCTCGGTGAGAACAACACCATGCAGCGCTCCGGCAGGCGGTGCTCGCTGAGCATGGATTTGGCCCACTCGTAGTCGCCACGGCTGCAGATCACGAACTTGAGCTGGTCACGGGCGGTAAGCAGCGGAATGTTCTCCAGCCGGTTGCGCGCCATTTCCGCCGAATCCGGCGTCTTCAGGTCGACAACGCGTGATACGCGAGGATCAACCTCGGCGATGTCCAGTGCGCCGGAGGTCTCCAGCGACACGTCCAAACCGGCTTCGCAGAGCTTGTGCAGCAGGATCAGGCAGCGTTTCTGCGCCAGCGGCTCACCACCGGTTACACAGACATGGCGTACGCCCTGTTTGAGCACTTCGGCGACGATATCGTCGATGTCCCACCAGTCGCCACCGTGGAACGCATAGGCGGTATCGCAGTACTGGCAACGCAGCGGGCAGCCGGTCAGGCGCACGAATACGGTCGGCCAGCCGACGCTATCGGCCTCGCCTTGCAGGGACAGGAAAATTTCGGTGATCTTCAGCCGCGGCAACGGCGACTGCACGATCTCGCTGGGAACAGCGGCGCTCGGAGAGTTCATAGTCATCAGCCGCACCATCGGTGCGGCACCACATCAACGCAGTTGCTGGCCGAGCCGGATCGACTGCAGTCGGTCCTGGGCGGTACGGGCCGCATCACTGCCGGGAAAACGGGAAATTACCTGCTCCAGGGTTTGCTGCGCCTGGGCGTTGTTGCCTTCACCAAACTGCGACAGGCCAAGCTTCAGCAAACCGCCGGCAGCCTTGTCGTGGGTGGGATAGCGGGCAACCAGATCGCTGAACTGTGCCTCAGCCATCTTGAAATTACGCGTTGCGTAAAAGCTCTCACCCAGCCAATACAAGGCATTGGGGGTGTAGGCAGCATTCGGGTACAACTCAAGGAAGCTCTGGAACAACTGCGCCGAGTCGGCATAGTTGCCAGCCTTCAACGCATCGAACGCGACATTGTAGGCAGCGCGCTCATCACCGGCCGAGGCCAGCGTACCGGCGTCGCCACGTACCGTCGGCGGACGTTCGGCAGCAGCCGCTGTCGGCTTTGTGGCCGCAGCGGCGGGCGTCACCGCGCCAGTCGCAGGAGCTACCGGAGCGCCAGCACCGCCTTCAAGGCGATTGAGGCGACCGTCCAGGTCCAGATACTGATCGCGATTGCGCTGCTTCAGCTGTTCGTTCTCGTGCTGAAGCTGCTCGATCGTGCCCTGCAGCGCCTGCATTTCAGTGCGCAGCTGCTGCAGCTGATTGAGCATGTCGGTATTGGCCTGGCTGTTGTTGACCTGCGTTTCCAACACGCCAACACGGTCCGCCAGACTTGCGCGCTGTGCATACGCGGGCGCGGCAGCCACCAGGGCTGCCGCGACCACGAGCATCAGTTTGAGACTGATGCGCATCGATTACTGCGCGGTGTAGACGATTTCGACGCGACGGTTCTGCGACCAGCAGGACTCGTTCGAATCGGTGCAGACCGGACGCTCTTCGCCGTAGGACACGACGGTCAGCTGCGAAGCCGAACCACCGTTGGCCTGCAGAGCCGAGTTCACGCCGTTACCACGACGCTCGCCCAGGGCCTGGTTGTAAGCGCGGCTGCCGCGTTCGTCGGTGTTGCCCTGCAGGGTGATGCGCGAGGACGGACGGTCACGCAGGTACTTGGCGTGGCAAGCCATGATGGCCTGGAATTCCGGCTTGACCGAATCCTGGTCCAGATCGAAGTAGACAACGCGCTGACGCAGGCAGGCGTCGGTATCCAGATCGCCCGGGCCGTACAGGCCAGAGGTCGACGGACCGGTCGGCTGGGTGGTCGAACCGGTATCAACCGGCGGCTGTGCCGGCTGTTCCTTGACCTTCTTCGTGCAACCGGCCAGTGCAACTACCGACAGCAGCGAGACGAGCAAAACACGAGTTGACTTGTTCATGGCTATACCTAGTGGCTCCTGGCCAAAGTTGGGATTAATGCCTGCAGAGATTAACATTTTATCAACGCGCAGTGCGGTACGGGCCCCAAGCCGGTTCGCGCACATCGCCATCAGCCAGCACCAGACGCTGACGCACGCGTCCATCGGCCGACACTTCATACAACACCCCACGCCCACCTTCACGAGCGGCGTACAGAATCATGCTCGCATTGGGCGCAAAACTCGGCGATTCGTCCAGCGAACCCGGCGACAGCGTGCTCCAGCGCGCCGAACCCAGACTGCTGTCCATCATCGCGATCTTGTAGCTGCTGCCAGCCCCTTGGGCAACGGCGATCTTCTTGCCGTCGAAGGATACGCTGGCCTTGGCGTTGTAGTTGCCCTGGAAGGTCACCCGGCTGGCGCTGCCGCCGCTGGACGGGACCTGGTAGATCTGCGGGCGACCGCCGCGATCCGAGGTGAAGTAGACCGAGCTGCCGTCGGCGGCCCAGGTCGGCTCGGTGTCGATGCCGAAGTGATTGGTCAGCTGGGTCAGCTGTTTGCTGCCCAGGTCCATCACGTAAATCTCCGGGTTGCCGCTGCGCGACAAGGCCAGCGCCAGACGACGGCCATCCGGCGAGAACGACGGCGCGCTGTTGATGCCGCGGAAGCTGGTCAGCAGCTCACGACCACCGGTGGCGATGTCCTGCACATAGATGGACGAGTTGCCGCGCTCGAAGCTGACATAGGCGAGCTTGCGGCCGTCCGGGCTCCAGCTCGGCGACAGCAGCGGCTCAGCCGAGCGCACGATGGTCTGCGGGCTGTAGCCATCGGAATCGGCCACCATCAGCGCATAGCGCATATTGGCGCCGCTGCCGCTGGCGGTGATGTAGGCGATGCGGGTCCAGAACGCGCCACGCACACCGGTGATCTTCTCGTAGATCGCGTCGGCCATCTGATGGGCGACATCACGCATGGCACTGGAACGTGCGGTCATCGCCAGGCCAAGCATGCGCTCACCCTTGGCCACGTCGAACAATTCGTACTCCACGCGGTAGGCACCGGCACCGGCGTCCTGCACCCGCCCGACTACCAGGTAGTCCTGCTTCAGCGCGCGCCAGGTCGGGTATTGCACCTCGCTGCCACGGCTGGGGCGCTCGGCGATCTGCGCTTCGGGCAGGTTGCGGAACTGGCCGGAACGGTCCAGGTCGGCACGCACCACGGCGGCCACGTCGGTCTGCGGCGCACCGGCCGAGCCCTGATAGGCCATCGGCACAACGGTGATCGGGGTTGCCGATGCGTTGCCACCAATGATGTCGATTTCCAGTCCCTTCTGCTGCGCCATCGCCGCAAGCGGCAACAACAGGGCAGTGAGGGCAAGCAGCCAGCGTGGCATTTTCTTCATGGGGCGCTCAACAGTACGGGCGAAGATAAAAAGGGATAGCAGCAGCAAGATGAATACTTTCGCAATCATGAACGAACTATTGCGTGAAATTTCTTCATCCGCCGTAAAACCACCCCGGTTGAAAAGGTTTCCACTGAAAACAAAACGCCGGAAGGAACCCGGTTGATCAGCGGTCCTGCGCCTCGAAATTGAAGTTCAAGTTGCGCTGGAACACGGTTTCATAGCCGCGGTAAGGCAGCGGCTGCGCACGCAGCACGGCGGCCTCCACCGAGCGCTTGCCAGCCTCGTCATACGGGCAGCCGGGCGCGAATTCGACACTGACCACTTCACCGCCAGGCAACTGACGGATGGTCAGCCGGCAACGCTGGCCGCGCGGGATCGAGTCCGGACGTATCCACTGATTGAGCACGGCCTGCTGGATCGCTGCAGCATACTTGGCGGTCAGATCGTTGCTGGTGCCACCCTGCCCCGGCGACGGCGTGCTCGGCCCGCTGGTGCCGCTGCTGGTGGACGCCGCCTGCGCACGGGCGCGGGCATCGGCCACCTGGCGCAGGCGCTGCTCGGCCAGCTTGGCCTCGCGCTCGGCCTGCTCATGCTTGCGGCGGATCTCGGCGATCTTCTGCTGGCGCTCCTGCTCGGCCTGGTTCTCGTTGGCCTGGCGCTGCTGGTCGGCGATCTTCTTGCGATCCGCCTCTTCCTGCTGCTTGGCCAGACGCAGTTTCTGCTCGGCCTCTTCCACGCGCTTGCGCTCGGTCAGGTCGATCTGCTCCTGGCGGCGCTTGGCTTCCTGCTCCTGCCTGGCCTTCTCCTGCGAGATGGCCAGCGCGCTCACCCGCTCCTGGTCCACATTGTCCGGCTGGGCAATGCGCTCCTGGGCGTTGTGCTGCTGCGGGGTGGGTGCGTCCTGCGGCTTGGGCTCAGGGATGGGCTGCGGCGGCGGCACGGTGTTTTCCGGCACGGGCTCGGGCTGGGCTTCTTCGACCGGCTCGGGCAGATCCGGCAGTTTCTCCGAGGCACGTAGGGCCTGCCGCGCGGCCGAGGCTTCGGCGGCGGACAGCTGCATGTTGGCCTCAAGCGCCGGATCACCAGCAGCAGCCTCGGTGCTGCGCGAAGGCGACCACACCCAGGCAATGATGAAGATAGCCGCCACCAACAGATGCACCAGCAGGGCCAATACGACCGGCAGGCCCCACTCGTTGCGGTTGTCGTGCGGCGGTGGCAGTGCGTCAGCGTGCATCGGTCGCCAGACCCACCTTTTCGATCTTCGCGGCCTTGATCACGTCCATGGCGTCCATGACCTTTTCATAGGCCACGCTCTTGTCGGCAGCCACGATCACGCGAAGTTCCTTGTCCTGCGAGGCCAAGGCGCTCAACTGCGCCTGCAGCGCGGCAGCGTCCATGGCTTGCGGGTCCTTGGCTTCGGGCAGTTTCAGGCTCATCTGGCCGTCGGCACGGACCGAGACCACGATCGGGTCCTGCTTGCTTTCCAGCGCCTTGGCGGTGGAACTGGGCAGGTCGACCTCGAAACTGAGGGTCAGCAGCGGCGCGGTCACCATGAAGATGATCAGCAGCACGAGCATGACGTCGATATACGGCACGACGTTGATCTCGGACTTGAGCTTGCGGCGCTTGCGGCGGGGTATGGCGGCGGTCATAGGTGGGCTCCTGCGGTCAGAGGAAGGCGCGGGCGCACTTACTCGTCGCTGCCGCTCTGCTGGCGCTGCAGGATGGAGCTGAACTCCTCGGCGAAGGTTTCATAGCGCACCGACAGCCGCTCGACGCGAGTGGTGAAGCGGTTGTAGGCCCACACCGCCGGGATGGCCACGAACAGACCGATCGCGGTGGCGAACAGGGCTTCGGAAATACCCGGTGCAACCGAGGCGATACCGGCCTGCTCACCGCTGCTGATCATGTCGTGCATGGTCACCATGATGCCGAACACGGTGCCGACCAGGCCCACGTAAGGGGCGGTGGAACCGATATTGGCCAGCAATTCCAGATTGCGCTCCAACCCGTCCACTTCGCGGGCATAGGTGGTGCGCATGGCGCGCTGCGCGCCTTCCAGCTGGGTGCGGCCATCAAAGGCGCGGCGGCCCTGCAGGCGCGAATACTCGCGGAAACCGGCTTCGAAGATGGCTTCCAGGCCATCAACCTGACGGTTGCGGTCGGTGGCCGAGGAATACAGCTTGCCGAGATCAGCACCGGACCAGAAGCGGTTCTCGAACTCGCTGGCCTCGTTGTCGGCGGCCTTGAACACACGGGCCTTGCGGAAAATGATCACCCAGCTGATGAACGAGCCGGCCAACAGCAGCAGCACGATCAGCTTGACCGGGATACTGGCCTTGATCATCAGGTCCAGATAGTTGATGCCGCCGCCATGGCTGGCCTGCGCCACGGTCTGCGCGGCGGCGGCGCTGACGTCGGCCGGCAGGACCTCGGTCACGGTGGCCTGCAGGGCCAGAAGCAAAGCGATCATCCGATCTTCCTCAGTGTTGCTTAAGCGGGTTGTGTTTGAAGGGGTTTCAGTACTGCGTACAGCGTGTCATCGAGCGCCTGCGGACGGAAGTCGCGGGCACCGACAGCGGCAAGGCGGACCTGCGCTGTCGCCAGCACCTGGTCATCACGCATCACCGCCTGCGCCATCAGCAGGCTGGCCCGCCGGCATTGCAGCAGTTCCACCGTGGTGGTCAGCGCATCGTCCAGCTTGGCCGGTTTCAGGAAATCCAGGTTCATGGCACGGACCACGAATACCTGGCCGTCACCGCAACGCATGGTTTCCTGTCCGTAGCCCAGGGCGCGCATCCATTCGGTCCTTGCCCTCTCCATGAAGGCCACGTAGCGGGCGTGGTACACCACGCCGCCAGCGTCGGTATCTTCCCAGTAAATGCGTGTCGGCCAACTGAACCGAGACTCATTCGTCATCGCGTTGCTCCGCGAACAGGTCCACCGGAGCCGGCGCAGCCTTTGGTTTGAGGCCCAGATGGCGGTAGGCCTTGCTGGTGGCCATGCGCCCGCGGGCGGTGCGCACCAGGAAGCCCTGCTGGATCAGGAAGGGCTCAACCACGTCTTCCAGGGTGCCGCGCTCCTCGGAAAGCGCCGCCGCCATCGACTCGACCCCGACCGGCCCGCCATCGAAATACTCCACCAGAGTGCGCAACATGCGTCGGTCCAGCTCATCGAAGCCCTCCGGATCGACCTTGAGCATCTGCATCGCGGCCTGTGCCACATCCTGGTCGATATGCCCGCCAGCCTTGACCTGGGCGTAATCGCGCACGCGCCGCAGCAACCGGTTGGCGATACGCGGGGTGCCACGCGAACGGCGGGCGATCTCGCCGGCCCCTTCGGCGCTGCAATCAATGCCAAGGATGCCCGCCGAACGCCGCACGATGCGGGTCAGCTCCTCGGCCGAATAGAACTCCAGCCGCTGCACGATGCCGAAGCGGTCGCGCAGCGGCGCGGTCAGCAGGCCAGCGCGGGTGGTGGCGCCAATCAGGGTGAACGGCGGCAGATCGAGCTTGATCGAGCGCGCGGCCGGGCCGTCGCCGATCATGATGTCGATCTGGAAATCTTCCATCGCCGGGTACAGCACTTCCTCGACCACGGGCGAGAGGCGGTGGATTTCGTCGATGAACAAGACGTCATGCGGCTGCAGATTGGTCAGCAGCGCGGCCAGATCACCGGCTTTTTCGATCACCGGACCGGAGGTGACGCGCAGTGCCACACCCAGCTCATTGGCGATGACGTGGCTCAGCGTGGTCTTGCCCAACCCGGGCGGGCCGAAGATCAGCACATGGTCCAGCGCCTCGCGGCGGGCCTTGGCGGCCTGGATATAGATATCCATCTGCTCGCGCACCGGTGCCTGGCCGAGATAATCGGCCAGGCTGCGCGGGCGGATGCTGGCGTCGGCGGCGTCGTCCTCGCGGGTGGCGCCGGCGCCGATGATGCGGTCGTCAGTCATTTCGCAATTATGCGCCAAGCAGGTCGCATCCGATCAGATTTCCACCTGCGCGCCCAATTCCACCAACCGGTTGCCCGGTATGCGGAAGAAGCCGGTGGCAGGCGCTGCATTGCGGTGCATGAAGGCGAACAGCTTGTCGCGCCAGATCGGCATGCCACGGTTGGCGCTGGCCACGATGGTCTCGCGGCTGGCGAAGAAGGTGGTATCCATCGGATCGAAATAGATGCCGCCGTGGTCGCAGGAGCGCATCAGCGCCAGCGGGATATCCGGCGTTTCCATGAAACCATAGCGCACGTAGACGCGGTAGAACTCGTCGCCCACCGAATCGATGCGCAGCCGCTGGCCCTCGGCCGCATACGGCATCGGCAGGGTTTCCACGTGCAGGAACACATTGCGCTCGTGCAGCACCTTGTTGTGCTTGAGGTTGTGCATCAGCGCATGCGGGACCACGGTCGGGTCGGCAGTCAGGAACACCGCCGTGCCCGGTACCCGCACTGGCGGTGCCAGCATCAGGCCAGGCAAGAATGTGTCCAGACGGATACCGTCCTTGCGGATCTCGTCACGCAACAGCTCACGGCCACGCCGCCAGGTGCGCATCATCGTGAACAGCACCAGGCCCAGCACCAGCGGGAACCAGGCGCCCTGCAGCAGCTTGGCGCCATTGGCGATCACAAAGCCCAGGTCGATGAAAAGGAAGACCACGCACAAAGCGACGATGGCGTGGCGCGCACGCGGCCACAGCACCCGTGCTACCAGCGCCAGCAACATGGTATCGATCAGCATCGTGCCCGACACCGAAATACCGTAAGCCACGGCCAGATTGCTGGAACTGCGGAAGGCAAGCACCAGCCCGAACACCATCACCGCCAGGCCCCAGTTGATGCCGGGGATATAAATCTGGCCGATGGTGTCGTGCGAGGTATGCAGGATGCGCATGCGCGGGATGTAACCCAGCTGCATGGCCTGCCGCGATACCGAGAATGCACCGGTGATCACCGACTGGCTGGCAATCACCGCCGCCATCGTTGCCAGGATGATCATCGGGATCAGCGCCCAGCCCGGCACCGCCTCGAAGAACGGATTGGCCACCGCGTCCGGGCGCTGCAGCACCAGTGCGCCCTGCCCCAGATAGTTGAGCACCAGACACGGCAACACGAAGAAATACCAGGCATGGCGAATCGGCGGCGCACCGAAGTGGCCCATGTCCGCGTACAGCGCCTCGCCACCGGTCACCGCCAGCACCACCGCGCCGAGGATGAAGACACCGTGCCAGCCATGCTCCATGAAGAAGCGTGCCGCCCACATCGGGTTGAAGGCCTTGAGCACTTCCGGTGCGGCAATCACGTTCCAGATGCCGATCGCAGCCAGCGACAGGAACCAGATGGTCATCACCGGACCGAATACCTTTCCCACCTTCTCGGTACCAAAGCGCTGCGCCGCGAACACCGCCGCCAGCACCACCAGGGTGATCGGTACCACGAAATGGCCCAGCCCCGGCGCCGCGACTTCCAGGCCCTCGACCGCACCCAGCACCGAGATTGCAGGGGTGATCACGCCGTCGCCGAAGAACAGCGAGGCGCCGAAAATACCGAGGATGCCGACCACATAGGCCGAGCGTGAGCCATTGCGCAGGGTGCGCTGGGCCAAAGCCATCAAGGCCATGATTCCGCCCTCGCCGTCGTTGTCGGCGCGCATGATGATGGTCACGTACTTGAGCGTGACCACCATGTTCAAGGCCCAGAACGCCAGCGACAGCACGCCCAGCACGGTGTCGTGGTCGCTGTTGAGCCCGTAATGCGGCGAGAACGCCTCCTTCAAGGTGTACAGCGGGCTGGTGCCGATATCGCCGAACACCACGCCAATGGCGCCGACGACCAGCGCCATGCCGCCGGCAGCGCCGCCACCGTGACCGTGGCCATGGCCTTGAGTAGAAGAATCAGACGTGGAAGGAGCGTGGGACATGGCGATCTCAGGTTGGCGTCATGCTGCCGAAAGGGTTAACGCAGCGCCGCTTGCAGCGCTTTACGGATGACCGTGGCGACATCATCGCCCTCGGCACCGGCATCGCGCGCCATCTTGGCCGCCTCTGCCGGTTTATAGCCCAGTTGCTGCAACGCCACTGTCGCCTCGGACACCGCATCGGTGCCCAGCTGGCCGGCAATGGGTGCGCCGCCACCGGTGAAATTGGCTGCGCGGTCACGCAGTTCGACCACCATGCGCTCGGCGGTCTTCTTGCCTATACCGGGAATACGGGTCAACGCAGTGACATCACCAGTCTGGATCAGCCGCGCGAACTCGTCGACGCTGGCCCCGGACAGCACCGCCAGCGCGATCTTGGCGCCGATCCCCGTCACCTTCTGCACGTCGCGGAACAGCCGCCGCTCGCCCTCGCGCAGGAAGCCGTACAGCGAGACGCTGTCTTCCTTCTGTGCGTAATGGGTGAACAGGATGATCTCGCGACCGACGTCGGGCAGGTCATAGAAGGTGCTCATCGGCGCCTCCAGCTCATAACCGACACCATTGACGTCGATCACCAGCCACGGCGGGGCCTTATGGGCAAGGATGCCGCGCAGGCGACCAATCATGCGAAAAACCTCATTTGCGACTCCAAGCCTGGCGCACATCCACCCCCAGCCGATTGGCCGTGGCGCGGACATGCGCATGCGTGATGGCCACCGCCAATGCATCGGCGGCGTCTGCCTGTAATTTGCCCTGCAGGTTCAGCATCAAACCCACCATGTGCTGCACCTGCTGCTTTTCCGCACCGCCGCGGCCGACCACGGCCAGCTTGATCTCGGTGGCCGCGTATTCGCTGACCGGCAGGTCGCGCATCACCACCGCGCACACCGCCGCGCCACGCGCCTGGCCCAGCTTCAAGGCCGAATCGGCATTTTTGGCCATGAATACCTTCTCGATCGCCACTTCCTGCGGCTGGAATTCCTCGATCAAGGCATGCAGCCCGTGCGCCAGCAAGCGCAACCGCTGCGGGAAATCCGCCGCCCCCAACAGCACCAGCGGCGCGTGGTGGACGTGACGGGCACGGCCATTGGCGTCGATGTCGATGATGCCGACGCCGGTGCGCTGCGAGCCGGGATCAATGCCAAGGATGCGGGTCATGCTGCCTCCATCAGTAAAAAACGGCGCCCAGCATGGCCGGACGCCGTCTCACCCGGTGGGACCGGGCGGGTCGTCAGACCCGCTCCAGGCCTGCCTGGTCGACGTTGGAATACACGTCCTGCACATCGTCCAGGTCTTCGAGCATGTCCAGCAGCTTCTTCACCTGCACGGCGGTGTCGGCATCGACGGCGACGTCGTTGTCGGCACGGAAGGTGATCTCGCTGTGGTCCGGCACCAACTTGGCGGCCGCCATCGCGTCCTTCACCGACTGGAAGGCTTCCGGCGCGGTGATGACGTCGATCGAGCCGTCTTCTGGATAGACCGCGATATCGTCGGCACCGGCCTCGATCGCTGCCTCGGTGATGGTTTCCTCATCCGCACCGGGGGCGAAGCTCAGCACGCCCAGCCGCTTGAACATGAACGACACCGAGCCCTCGGTGCCCATGTTGCCGCCGCATTTGCTGAAAGCATGGCGGACGTCGGCCACGGTGCGCACACGGTTGTCGGTCAGGCAGTCGACGATCACGGCGATGCCGCCCGGGGCATAGCCCTCGTAGCGCACTTCTTCGTACTCGACGCCTTCCAGCTCACCGGTGGCCTTCTTGATCGCGCGCTCGATGACATCCTTGGTCATGTTCGCGCTCAAAGCCTTGTCCATCGCGGTGCGCAGACGTGGGTTGTTGTTTGGGTCGCCTCCGCCACCACGGGCAGCAACGCTGATCTCCCGGATGATTTTGGTGAAAATCTTGCCGCGCTTCGCGTCATTCGCGTTTTTGCGGCCTTCGATGGAAGGACCTCGACCCATGGGAATACCGTACATCTGTCAGGAACAGGGCGGTAATTCTACCTGATCCCCCGCCCAGCCCCCGTCATCAGCCGGTTACGGCGGCAACCGTCGGAAAGCGCCCCTGGCGCAGGAAGCCAGCGGTCAGCGTGGCCACCTCCGGCGACAGCACCAAACCACTATGGCTGACCGGCACCACGCAATGGTCGGCCAGGCCCGGCAGACGGGTCTCGGCCAGGCCCACGGTGCCATCGGATTCGCCCTCCAGCGCGCCCATCATCGCCCCCAGCCCATGCGCCACCGAGCCGGCGATCAGACCGACCTCGGCCTGCCCCTGCCAATCCGGCAGACCGTGCAGCAACAGGTCGCTGCTGCGCCCCAGCGCCGCCGCCCAGCCGTGCTCGGCCATGGAGCGGGCGGTGCCGCTGCCACATAGCGGTGAGCCCAGGCAGACCACCCGCGGCACTTCCAGCCCAGGTGCCTGTCGCAGTGCCTCCAGCGCGACCAAACCACCGAGGCTGTGCCCGACCAGCGACACCGGCCCTCCCATGCGCAACCGTTGCACCAGTTGCGGCACCGCCTGTTCGGGCCCGCCGAACACGCTGGCATAGCCAAACGTGTCCACCGCAAAGCCCTGCGTGCGCAGCCGCCACGCCAGCGGCAACAGCCATGAGCGGGTGTTCCAGATGCCGTGCAGGATCAGCACACGGGGACGCGGGGAGTTCTGCCATGACATGCGCGCAGTTTCCGTCATCGGCCTTGCCCACCACAACGGGCAGCGACACGCTCTTTAGTCGAAGTTGTAATCCAGCTGCAGCGCCCACTGCCGCCCTACCGCGCTGTAGACCTCGTCGTAGTAGTACGGAAATTCGACATTGCTGCTGTCACGCGGCGGCGCTGTATTGAACAGATTGTTGATGAACAAGGTCACCGTGGCGCGCTCGCTGATCTGCTTGCCAACAGTGGCGTTCCACAGGTACAGGGGCTTTACCCAGCCTTCGCCATCAACACGTGGCAAACGACCATAGCGGATGCCGAACAGGTTGGCAGACCAACCACCCTGCCCTTGCCACCCCAGACTGGCACGCAGGTTGCTGCGGAATGCCAGGTTTTCGCCAGAGTCCCACGAGGCTTCGCGCCATTGCTCATACAGGGTGCCCGGCGAGCGCACACGTCGCTTTGCCCAGAAAGTTTGCGACCAGGCCGTATGCAGGCTGAAATCACCGATTGCACTGCTGAACTGCCAATCCAGCACCGCGTCGGCACCGCGGATGCGTTGTTCGGACTGGTTGGCTGCCGTCGACTCGACCATGATGATGCGGCCGTCGCCCAGCTCACCACCACGCACGACCCTTGAGCGCGCCCTGCGGCATTCCCACGAGCGCAGATCCACCGGACTAGGGCTGCCATCCAGACGCAGACCGGTGGTGCACTCGGCCTCATCACGCAGCAGCAGTGCTGGCGAAATCCGGCCAATGCCACCTTTATTACTCACATCCCAATAGTCCACGCTGATCGACAATGCATCACTGGCATCCCAGACGAAACCCGCCGTGGTCGAGGCGCCGGTCTCCGCGCCCAGTTCCGGATTGCGGTAGGTCCGGGTCAGAAACTCCGTTTCATAACCAGCGCAGCCGGGATTGGCACCAGCAACGATGCAGCGCTTTGCGTCGAGCGCCGTGCCAAAGCTGCCACCACCATCAGTGAATACCCAATGCATGTCCGGCATCTTGAAACTGGTGGCGTGGCTGGCACGCAACAGCAGGCTGCGCGTCGGCCGCCACTCCAGACCCGCACTCCAGGTGCGCGCGGTGGCGACGGCGACAGCATCGTCGTACCTGTCCACACGACCGGCCGCACTGGCCTTGATGGCCTTGGTCAGCGGAACGCTCAGCTCCGCTCCCACCGCGTAGCGATCACGCGCGCCTGCACCCACGCTGCCGGTGAGGTTGTAGGTGTCCATCTGCAAGGGCAGCACCGATGGCGTGTTGCGTAGCCGGTAGCGCTGTCGACTGACCTCCGCCACCAGCGCCATCGCCAGGGCGCCGGCGGGAAGATCGGCGATGCCGCCGGAGACAACATAGGACGCCTCATCCACCTGGGTCAGCGCGTCGTAGTGCACATTGCTCGACATGGCCAGGTATTCGCCAGGCGTGATCGGGCGATACCAATGCTGCAGATTCAAGGGCTGGATGATGACGCCGTCATCGGTCACTCCGGTTGCTGGACCAAAGAAGAAGGCATTGACCTTGTCGCCGAGCAAACGACGCCGATCGCGCTGCACCCGATAGTCCGAACGGCTGGCAGTCAGACTCCAGTCCAGGCGCTGCCCGTAACGCCCTTGCAGGCCCAATGCCAGATCCCACATCCGCTCGCGGTAGTGATCATTCATCGCATCCAGCCCGCCGACTTCCTGCGGGGTAAGCACGCGCAGTGGCGCGAGGTAGCCGAAACGCGGATCGTAGATCTGGTTGACCTTGCCGGTAGTGGCCGAGTGCGGCCCGGTGATGGTCTCAAAGCCGCTGGCCAGTTCGCTGCGCGCGCTCCACAACTGCAGACTCGCCCATGCCTGCGTGCGGGGTGACAGGGTCCACTGTCCGTGCAGCTGGCCAGATATCTCCTGCACGCCATCCATCAACGACGTATAGCCGGCGTTGCGCCAGGTTCCGCAGCCATGCCCCTGCAGCGCTGATGACGCGCTTGCAGGCGCGACGAAATCCCAGTCGACAAACTCGCCCTGCCAGCGCGCACAGACATCGCGCGGCAGCGCCACCAGCGTTTGAGCTGCGCCACCAGCGCGCACAAAACCAAGCCCGAGCTCGGGATTCAACGGCGCGCCTGTATTGACGCCTCCGTGACGTTGCAGATCACGCTGCGCGCCGCGCAGCATCTCGGCAGCCGAATACTGCACGGCGTAACTCAGCCCCCAGTTCTCGCCGCCATGCCCGGCTGACCACTGCAGATCAAAGCGGTCGCCGCCACCTTGACTGCTGGTACCGGTGCGCAACCGCACCTGCGAACCGCTGCGCGGTTGTTTCAGCACGATATTGACCACCCCGGCAATCGCATCGGCACCGTAGATCGCAGAGGCACCACCGGTCATCACTTCGACCCGCTCAACGCTGGCCAAGGGAATGCTGCCCAGACTCTGGAAATTGCTGCGGCCGTTCGAGGGAAACGGGTAATCCGGCAAACGCCGGCCATCAATCAGAATCAGCGCCCTGCCCGGGCCCAGACCGCGCAGGTTCAAGGGCTGCGCATTGGCCGAAAAGCGCCCACCGCCGCCCTGCGATTCGGCGCCATAGTCGCTCAGGCCATTCACAGCCAGCGCGTCGGTCAAACTGAAATACCCATCGCGCTGCATCTGCTCGGCGCTGATGACGGTCACCGGTGCAGCGCCTTCAAACTCGCTGCGACGTATCCGTGAACCGGTGACCTGCAGCGAGGCCAGCGAGCTTGCCACTGCCGGCATCGCCACCGGCTGCGCTGGCGTGGGCGCCGCGGCGGCAGGAACCGTCGCTGCCGGAACAATGGTGATGACCCCGCTGCTGGTCAGCCGATAGCTCAGGCCGCTGCCGGCGAGCAGCTGCTGCAGGGCGTGGGCAACGCTGTAGCGTCCGTTCAAAGCAGGCGCGATCTTGCCACCCAGCATCCGCGGCTCCATCAGTATCTGCAGACCCGTGCTGGACGCCAGCTGGGTCAATGCCTGCTGCAAGGGCTGCCGTGGCTGGCTGTAACTGCGCGTCACGGTAGTGATCTGTGCCCAAGCAGGCGCGGTCGCCAAAACCAGGCACAGCATCAGCCAACGCAGCACGCCACGCCCGCCGCCCCACCCCCGCTGATTTCCGCGACCTGCGCTGGCAATCATCCCTTCTCCCAGTGACAGCCGGACTGACACCGAGCCGCCCCCCTGTACAGACGCAACAAGTGCCAAACCCCTCATCTGGCAGAATCACTGGCACTAGCCCAAGCTGCGCGTGTCGCCTCAGACTGTCAACGCCTGCCAATGACTGCCGTCCTGCCGCCCGTTCAGCCTCCACCCGACAACCTCCGGGACGCGGGCGCCATGGCGCAACAGTACCGCCCGCGCCTGATGCGTTACTTCAGGAACCACCTGGGTACGGTTGAAGACGCGGAAGACCTTACCCAGGAAACTCTGGTGCGGATGATGCGCGACCCCCAGGCCGACAAGGTCAACAACGTCGAAGCCTATTTGATGACGATTGCCGGCAACCTGCTGCGCGACCGCTACCGTCGCGACCGTACCCGTCATGCTGGACAACATGTACCCATCGATGAGAACACCGAAGGCTGGCCTACCGAAACGGTATGTGGTGAACGCGTCTACCAGGACCGTGAACGCCTGCAGACGTTTTTGAAGGTACTTGATGATCTACCGCCACGTTGCCAGCAGGTATTTTTGCTGCATCGCTATGAAGGCCTGACCTATGGCGCCATCGCCAGTCAATTGGGCATCAGCGTCAGTGCTGTCGAAAAACAAATGATGCGTGCCCTGCTCCACTTCGGCACGCGTTTGGAGCAACCATGAAAGAAAGCAGACTTGAAGTCGTTGCAGACGCCGATCCGATCCGCACCCAGGCGGCGGCGTGGTTTGCGCGCCTGCACGCCGATGAATTGAGCGAGCAGGAAGAGACCGAGCACCAGATCTGGCTGGATGCCGATCCAGCACATCGGCTTGCCTACGAGCAGGTCGAGCGCATGTGGACGATGCTGAGCGATTTTTCAGCCACGCCCGACATCAGCCAGCGCCTGGCGACGATTCCCACAGCAGCTGTTGAGCAAACCAGACCGCAACGGCAGCGCAGACCGCGCCGTCTGCAATGGCTGGTGGCCTGCGCAGCGGCGCTGACCGCGGTGGTCATTGGTTGGCAGGTGTTTGCCCCGGCGCCAACAAGCGAACAGCGCTATGCCAGCGCGATAGGCGAGCAGCGCAGCATCACCCTCGACGATGGCACGCAGGTTGATCTGGATACCGGCACCACGCTGCGCGTGCGCTACAGCAGACAGCAACGTCGCATTGAACTGGACCAGGGCCGCGCCTTCTTCAAGGTCGCAGCTGACAGCGCGCGTCCGCTGACCGTGGATACAGCGCAGGGCAGCGTGCGTGCGGTCGGCACCCAGTTCGAGGTGTATCGCTTGGAAAATGGCCTCGATGTAACCCTGTTCGAAGGCAAGGTACAGCTGCGCGCCGCCGCAGCCGATGACAGCACCGCCGCCGTGGCCACACTCAGCCCCGGGCAGCGCGCGCGCATGACCACCGGCAAGGCACCACAGGTACAGAACTTCCAGGGCGGCACCGCACCGGCCTGGATCGACGGCCAGCTGGTATTTGAAAACCTGCCATTGCGGGCGGCGGTGGACGAGTTCAATCGCTATGGTGGCAGCCCGTTGCGGGTCAAGGATGCAGCGCTGGGCGAACTGCGTGTATCCGGGGTGTTCCGCAGCAATGACAGCACCGGCTTCGTTGAAGCCTTGAACGCCCTGCACAAGGTTTCGGCACATACCAACGCCGCAGGCGAGACCGAGCTCAGTCGCTGACAAGCACGCGCCGCAGACCGCCTGCGGCGCGCGTTGGCAACTCAGAGCGGCTGCAACAAAGCCTGTCTGATCCGCTCGCGCTCCAGCAGTTGCATATCAAGCAAGGTCTTGAGCCGGTGGTTTTCCTTCTCCAGACGACGCAACTGGCGTGCCTGCAGCGCGCGCGTGCCGCCACGGGCACGCCGCAGCACGACATACGAGGCCTCACTGAAACCATGCTTCCTGCAAAGCGCCTGCAGGGAAACTGCGGTACCGGTTTCAAGCAGGAAGTCGATCACCTGCGCTTCGTCAAAACGTTTCCTCATGCCTGCCTAGACGCAGCAGCATGGAAGAACCACAGCAACGCAGCCATGGCATTGTTTGTGGGAGCGGCGTCAGCCGCGAAGCAGACGTCGCCATCAGGGCCCAGAAGACTTCATCACTAGAGCCCCTCCATTCCACCTGCAGACCAACCCAAACCAGCTCAATCAGCCAGCAAGCCGCCGCAGGATGAACTCATTGTCGCGCACGCTGCCGACCGGGAATTCATAGGCCCCGACGTGCTCGAAGCCATGCCGTGCATAGAAGCGTTGCGCGCCGAAATTCTCCGACCACACGCCTATCCACAACGTGCGCCCCGGGGTCTGCAGCCACTGCAGGGCCGCATCGAACAACAGGCCACCGCGACCGCCGCCCTGGTACTGGCCCAGCACGTACAGGCGTTTCAGCTCGCCGTCGGTTGCGCTGGCATCCGCGTGCGGTAAACCGCAGGGACCGGCAAAGGCGAAGCCAACGGCCTCGCCTGCCACGTCCAGCAACCAGGCCGCGTAATCTCCGGACTGCAGCTGTTGCCGCTGCAGCTCGACCGGGTACGCCGTGGCCAGGTAATCGGCCAGGTCCTGCGCTGGGTACAGGTGGCCGAACGTCTCCACGAAGGTACGTTCGGCCAGCGCACACAGCACGCCAGCATCATCGGGCGTAGCACGACGGATGCTGGCGTCAGTTGCCAAGGCTCAGGCCTTGTCGGCGCGCGGACGCACCTGCACGTGCACTTCGGCCAGCTGCGCGTCGGCGATCGGCGACGGCGCATCGGTCATCAGGCACTGTGCGCCGGTGGTCTTCGGGAACGGGATCACGTCGCGGATCGACTCGGTACCGGCCATCAGCGCGGCGATACGGTCGATGCCGAAGGCGATGCCACCGTGCGGCGGTGCGCCGAAGTTCAAGGCGTCCAGCAGGAAGCCGAACTTGGCGCGCGCTTCCTCGGCACCGATGCCGAGCAGCTCGAACACCGCGCTCTGCATTTCCGGGCGATGGATACGGATCGAACCACCGCCGATCTCGTTACCGTTGAGCACCATGTCGTAACCGCGCGACACCGCGGTCTTGGCATGCGCGCGCAGCTCGGCCACATCGTCCACTGCCGGTGCGGTGAAGGGGTGATGCAGGGCGACGTAGCGCTGCTCTTCCTCGTCCCACTCGAACATCGGGAAGTCGGTGACCCACAGCGGTGCCCAGCCGTCGGCGACCAGACCGAAGTCCTTGCCGGCCTTCAGGCGCAGGGCGCCCATGAAGTCGGAGACCTTGTTGTAGCCGCCGGCACCAAAGAACACGATGTCGCCATTGCCGGCACCAATGTGCTTGAGCAGCACAGCGAAGGCATCTTCGGCGAAGAACTTCTGGATCGGCGAGCTGACCTCGCCGTTCTCGGCAATCTTGATGTAGGCCAGACCCTTGGCGCCGTACTTGGCGGCGTGGGCGGCGTACTCGTCGATCTGCTTGCGGCTGAGGCTGGCACCGCCGGGAATGCGCAGCGCGGCCACGCGACCATCGGCGTCGTTGGCAGCAGCGGTGAACACCGGGAACTCGCTGGTCTTGACCAGCTCGGCCACGTCCACCAGCTCCAGCGCGATGCGCAGGTCCGGCTTGTCAGAACCGTAGCGACGCATCGCCTCGGCCCAGGTCATGCGCGGGAAGCTGGCGTCCAGGTCGACGTCGACCACTTCCTTGAAGATCGAGCGGATCATGTCCTCGACGAAATCCTGCACGTCGCGCTCGCGCACGAAGGCAAACTCCATGTCCAGCTGGGTGAATTCCAGCTGACGGTCGGCACGCAGGGCCTCGTCGCGGAAGCAGCGGGCAATCTGGTAGTAGCGGTCGAAGCCGGCCACCATCAGGATCTGCTTGAACAGCTGCGGGCTCTGCGGCAGGGCGTAGAACTCGCCCGGGTGCATGCGCGCCGGCACCAGGAAGTCGCGCGCGCCTTCCGGGGTGGCCTTGGTCAGGATCGGGGTTTCGATGTCCTGGAAATTGCGCGCGTCCAGATGACGGCGCAGCGCCTGCACCAGCTTGATGCGGGTCCGCTGCATGCGCTGCATTTCCGGGCGACGCAGGTCCAGGTAACGGTACTTCAGGCGGGTTTCTTCGCCCGGGTTCTCGTGCGCATGGAACGGCAGCGGCGCAGCCTTGTTGAGGATGCTGATGCGGGTGGCGATCACTTCCACCTTGCCGCTGCGGATCTTGTCGTTGACCGCATGACGCGCGCGCACCACGCCTTCGACCTGCAGCACATCCTCGTAACCGAGGCTGGCGGCGACAGCGAACACTTCGGCGTTGTCGGGTTCGACGGTGACCTGGACGATGCCTTCGTGGTCGCGCAGATCGATGAAGCAGACACCGCCGAGGTTACGGGCAACGTCGGTCCAGCCGGCGAGGGTCACGGTTTGGCCGATCAGGGTCTCGTCGACCAGGCCGCAGAAATGGGTACGCATGGAAAGCTCCGCAGGGGGCCCGGTACGAAACGGTGCCGGGTAGCCCCGTATTTTGGCGCTCAGCGGGTGCAGGAGCAAATCCGGCAATCAGTCACGCGGCCTTAAGTGGGACTGCGCCTATAGTTCGGCCACCCAACCTGAACAGGGAAGCCGCCATGAACCGTCCCCTCCTGCTCGCCGGCCTGGCTGCCCTGTTTGGGCTGGCGATGAGCCCGTCCCCCGCTTCGGCCCAATCCGGCTATCCGGGCGGCCAGGGCAACACCATCCGCTGTGACAGCAACAGCAATCGCCAACAGGTCTGCAACACCGGCTGGCGCAACGCGGTACTTGTCCGCCAGGTCTCCGATACGCGCTGCATCGAAGGTCGCAACTGGGGCAGCAACAACGGCAGCGTCTGGGTCAACGGCGGCTGCCGCGCCGAGTTCGCCGAACGCCTCGGCGGTGGCTGGGGTGGCGGCCCCGGCAACAACAACGGCCGCACCATCCGCTGCGACAGCAACAACAACCGCCAGCAGGTCTGCAACACCGGCTGGCGCAGCGCAGTGCTGGTCCGCCAGGTCTCCGACACCCGCTGCACCGAAGGCCGCAACTGGGGTAGCAACAACGGCAGCGTCTGGGTCAGCGGCGGCTGCCGCGCCGAGTTCGCCGAGGGTCGCGGTGGCGGCTGGGGCGGTGGCCCGGGCCACGGAAACGGCAACCAGACCATCCGCTGCGACAGCAACAGCAACCGGCATGTGGTCTGCAATACCGGCTGGCGCAGCGCGGTGCTGGTCCGCCAGGTCTCCGACACGCGCTGCGTGGAAGGCCGCAACTGGGGCAGCAGCAATGGCACGGTCTGGGTCAACGGCGGCTGCCGTGGTGAATTCGCCGAAGGCCGTGGCGGCAATGGCGGCGGCTGGGGCAATGGCGGCGGCTGGGGTGGCAACAACTACTTCGTGGATTGCCATAGCAATAGCAACCGCTTGAACACCTGCGCCTGGGATCGCCGCCAGGGCCGACCGGTCATCGTCCAGCAGGCCTCCGACACGCGCTGCGTGGAAGGCCGCAACTGGGGCTTCAACGGCGACAGCATCTGGGTCAACGGTGGCTGCCGCGCCCGTTTCGGCCGACGCTGAGTCTCCGCCATGTGGATCAGAGGGCGCCGGCAACGGCGCCCTCTGCGTTTCAAGCCTCGCTGCCCCATGGCGCTGGCGGCAGCGCTACCGGCACGCTCAGATCGAACTCCACCTGGAACAGACGTCCATCCGGACGCGCCAGCTCGTAGACGAAACGCTTGCCCGGCACCAGCTCCATCGCCCAGGTATTGCGCAGCGAGGCAGTCATGCCATTTGCAGTGAACATCGCCACCGATTCGGCATCGACCGGAAACTCCTGCCGCCCTGCACTGCCGGCCTGCGCGGTATCGCCGCCGTACATGGTCACTGCATCAGGGCTGCCGTCGGCATGGCGGTGGTCATGCTTCAGGCGCAGACCGCTGTCCGTGCGGCTGATCACCCAGGTCCGCGAATGGTCGTCACCCACATGGAACGGCACCCGCAACTCCTGCTGCGGGCTGTCGCAGCCGCGCACATGCATCACCAGGGTCTTGCCATCGAACGGATCCGGCGCGCTGGACGCTGGTTGATTGGCGATGATGCGACCGGCAAAGGCCTGCCCGCAGTAGTGCGCCAGATCGGCCAGGAACCGGTCAGCCGGTGCAACTGCCGCCTTTGCTGCCGGCGCGGTACTGGCGGCAATGGCCGAGACGGGAAGGACAGCGCTGCCAGCCAAGGCCAGAACGCAGATCAGATTCGAGAAGGATGAGGTTTTCATCCCCCGATCCTCGCCTACGCGCCAGTTCAAGGCAACGCGCCGCTGCCTTGAACATGATCTCGCGCCGCCTGCAAGGCACCGCGCCACTGCAAGGTCACCGCCGATGCCTTGCCGTACAAGGGCTCGGCAGCGGCGACGGCGGCCTGCCAATACCGCACGGCATCGCCGTGATTGCCGCGATGCTCGGCCAAACGCGCGCGCAGTACCTGCTGGCGTACCACCGCATAAGGCCCATCGAGCAGCAGCGGCTGCACGGCATCCAACGTCTGCGCGGCCTCGTCCAGTCGCTGCTTGGCGATCAGCCATTCGGCCCAGCCCTGCTGCAGGCGAATACCATTCGCGCTGCCAGCTGGAATACGCGGCAGCCACAGATCATGCGCCCGCTGCACCATTGCATCGCCTTCAGCATTGCCCTGGGCGGCAAGCAACAAGCCGAGCTGCAGCTCCAGATCCAGGCTGTCTGGATGATCGCTGCCAATTGCCGCCATGCGTACCGCCAACGCCTCGCGGTAACTGGTTTCGGCGGCGGCGGACTCACCTTGCGCCTGCGCAAGCTGCGCGGCGGTCTCGGTGACGACTGAATAGTTGTAACTGTCCTTGCCCAGCACCTCCGCCGACAGCTGCAGCGCGGTTTCAACATAAGGCCGTGCGCGCGCGTATTCGCCCTTGCGTATCAGTGCCAACGCCAATCGGTTGTTCTCGCTGACCACATAGACGCTGCGCTGACCGAAGATCTTTGGCGCACGCGCCAGGTTGGCCTCGAACGCGGCGATGGCCGCATCCAGATCACCGCGGTCCATCACCATCAAGCTGCGCTCGGTATTGCTGGCCCAGTAGTCATAGGACATTTCCCCCAGACTGCGCAGGAACATCGGCGTGGATTGGTCGAACGCTGCAGCCGACGCGACCAGGTCGCCCTTGCGCCGGTACATCATGCCCAGGTTGTCCAATGTCACGCCGATGTACTGCTCGCGCTTGCCGGCCTGGTGGCGCTGCAGCGCCTGCTTGAACGCAGCCTCGGCATCGTCATAGCGCTGCTCGGACAACAACGACAGCCCCAATGAGTTGTAGGACTGGGCAACGCGGAAGCTGTCCGCCGGCTGCTTGCCCAGCAGCGCCAGCGCCCGTCGCGCCATTTTCGCGCCTTCCACGCCGTTGCGGTTGTTGGAATAGGTACCTGCCAACAGGTTGAACAGGCGCGCGGCCTCGTCCAGGTTCTTTTTGCCACCAGCGGCAGCCAGCGCTTCAGCAGCCTGCAACATCAGCGGATCAGACCGTCGCAGATCGCCGGCATTGCGGTAGGCCAGGCCAATCACGCCTTTCAAGCGCGCCTGTACTTCCGGCGATGCATCCAGCTCCTCGTCGATACGCGACGCGGCCCGGTCCAGCACCTCGCGGGCACTGATGTCCTCACCGCCCCGCATGCCTTTCTCGCGCGGGTCGGCCGCCTGGAACATTTCCACCAGGAAGCCACTGACCTGCTCGGCGATCTTGGCCTCGCGCTCCGCGGCTGCGCGTTCGGCCGCCAGACGCCACACAAACCAGGCTGCAAGCAGCAGCGCCAGCAACAGCAGCGCCGCCCCCTTCCAATTGCGCCGCAGCCAGCGTCCACTGCGATAGAGCCGGCCACCGTTGCGTGCCTGCACAGGCCGATGCTGCAGATAACGCTGCAGGTCGGCCGCCATCGCCTCCACCGACGGATAGCGCTGCTCAGCTGGCAATGCACCGGCGCGTAACACGATCACATCCAGATCGCCGCGCAGCGCACGCAGCCAACGGCAGTCGGCCTGGGCGACCCGACTGGGAGCAGCCACCGCACTCCCACTGTCGTTTGCACCGCGCCTGGCGCCCCTACCCGCCAGCAGCTCGCTCAATACCGCAGCCAGACTGAAGACATCACTACTCACCCCCACCGCCAGTCCTGACTGCAGCTCTGGCGCGGCGTAGGCTGGGGTGAAGAACTGCGCGCCCGGATCATTGGCCTCGTCACCCAACAGCCGCGACACGCCGAAGTCGAGCAGCACCGGCTCACCCTCCTCGCGCACCAGTATGTTGGAGGGCTTCAGGTCGCAATGCAGTACCAGCCGCGCATGTGCGGCCTGCACCGCGCTGCACACCTTCAGGAACAGCTGCAGGCGCTGGCGCAGGTCAAGCTGGCGGCGCGCGCAGTAAACGTCCAGCGGCTCGCCACGTACGTACTCCATCACCAGATACGGATGCCCGCCCGGCGTGGTGCCGCCGTCGTAGAGGCGCGCGATATTGGGATGCTGCAGGCTGGCCAGGATGCGCCGCTCTGCGGCCAGACGCTCAGCCACGCGTGCACTGGGCTTGCCCTGCAGGACTTTGATCGCCACCTCCTGCGCGTACAGACCATCAGCGCGCTCGGCGCGGAACACAATGCCCATGCCGCCACTGGCCAGCCGTTCGTATAGCCGCCAAGGCCCGATGACATCACCTTCGCTCAGTTCGGAAGGAATCGCAGCGACGATCAACTGCTGCATTGGATCGAGGGCACGACCGAGCTCGCTGGTCTGCGCTTCGAGCAGCTCCAGTGTTTCGGCGATGACGGCTGGATCAGCGCTCAGGCGCGCAAGCTCACTCCGCCATTGCGACGGATGCAGTTCACACACTGCGTCAAACAGCTCGCGCACCTGTTGCCAACTATCCCGATCCACCGACACCCCCTGTAGCAGCCGCCCGCCACATTAGCGAAGCCAGCTTTGCCTCGGGGATGATAAGCGCCGCTCAACGCTCCGGTACGTAAGAGCCGGGTGTGGATGACGAATCCGGAATCGCATCACCCGCATCAACCACATCTTCTCTTACGACATTGGGATCGGCGGCTTCAGCACTCTCGTTGCTGAGCGGATCCACATCCATCGGCCGCCGGAAAACCAGCGATGGCAACAGTGTTGTCAGCGCCGCATACAACAGCAGTGCACCGAACAGCACCGGCGAGATAGCGAAGCGTTCGCGCATGATCGCCGCCAGCACCAGGGTGAAGATCAAGGTTGGCGACAAGGCAAGCGCTACCCGCAGGCTGGTACGGAAGCTCTCGCCGAACATCACACGCCGCTGCAGCCAGATCACCGCGATGCGCAACGGCAGCACCACCAGGGTGATCAGCAAGCCCAAGCCCAGTGCTTCGAAGCTCAAGGCTTCCGCTGGCACCTTGGTACCCGAGTTGAAGAAATAGAAAGGTACGAAGAACGATGCAAACAGGCGCAGCGCATGCAGGTTTTCATGCGAGGCCAGCGATGGCATGCGCTGCTGCAACAGGCGCGCGACCAGACCAGCGATGAACGCACCTACCAGGTAGTACACGCCCAGCGCATAGGTGATGTAGGCGGCCAGCATGCCGACCATCACCAGCAGCGAGAATTCCGAGCCGGGTGCATGCGGCGCCACCCAGCGGCCCAGTCCGATGAACAACAACGGCAGGCCCACCATCATCGCCAGCAAGGCCATGCTCGACAGTGCCATATGCACCGGATCGCCTGCCTGCAGCACCACGAACAAGGCAGCCAGCGCCAACAACTCGCCGGCAATGGCCTTGCTGCTGACCCAGAACCGCTCGGCATCATCCAGTCCAAGCTGGGATAGCGAATCCATGATGAAGCCGGTGGAGGGCGTCAGCAGTGCCAGCGCCAGCAAGGCTGCCGCCTGCCAGGGCAGCCCGGCGTAGTGCCATGCCAACCAGGCGACACCGGTGAGTGTGGCGCTACGGATCACCAGATGGGTCAGCAGCGGCCACATGCCCCTGCGCAAATCGGCCAGGTCCACTTCCAGGCCGGCAAACAGGAACAGCGAGGAGATGCCCAGGGTTGCCAGCAGGTTGACCACCGGATCGTGCGATCCGTCCCCCAGCCACAGCATCGCGCTGATACCAAACACCAGGCAGGTCAATGGCGCGGGGATATTGAAACGTTGCAACGCGCGCGGAATGACCAGCAACGCGAAAATCAACAACAGATAGATTACTTCCTTGCTCATGACGCCTGGTTCCTGTGGACCGGTTACGCGGGGTCACGCCCACCGGTCACCGCTGCGCCAACAGTGGAGCCGTCAGCGCAGGCGAGCGCCTGCCAGCTCCCCTACCTGACGCAGGATGCCATTCCTGCCGTCATCATCCAGTGCAGAACCCTGCAGGTAGCTGACCAGCAACCATGGCGTACCAGAGGCCAGCGGCCACAGCGCGGCGATATCGTTGCTGGTGTCGCTGCCGTTGCTGCCGGTCTTGTCGCCCACCCGCCAGCCACGTGGCAGGCCAGCGCGCAGGCGCGCGTCGCCGGTCTGGTTGTCGATCAGCCAGTCGGCCAGCTGCTGTCGCGATGCTTCGTTGAGCACGTCGCCCAGCAGGAAACGCTGCAGATTGCCGGCCATCGCCGCCGGGCTGGTGGTATCGCGCGGGTCACCGGCGGCAAAACGGTTGAGCTCGGGCTCGTTGCGCGCACTCACGGTGACCCGGTCACCGTGCGCACGCAGGAAGGCGGTAAGCCCGGCCGGACCGCCAACCAGCGGCAGCAACAGGTTCGCCGCCGCGTTGTCGCTGACGATCATCGTCGCCCGGCACAGGTCACGCACGGTCATGCTCTTGCCGACGTGGCGTTCGGTGAACGGCGAGTGGTCGATGATATCCGCCTGCTGCACCGGCACACGCTGGTCCAGCGACACCTGGCCTGCATCGACACAGTGCAGAACCGCTGCAGACAGCGGAAATTTGACCGTGCTGCACATCGGAAAACGCTCGTCCATGCGATGCCCATGGCGGGCCCCGCTGGCCGGGTTCCAGAGGCAGACTCCCAGGCGACCGCCGCTGGCTTTCTCAAGTGCGGCGAAGTCGGCGTCACTGACTGCCGCCGGAGTTGGCGCCGCATCGGCGCTACCAGCACGTGCCCATGCGGCAGGGATCAATGCACTGGCCAAGGCGGCACCGCCAAGGGTGAGGAACTGACGACGGGCAAGCATTGGGACTCTCCTTGGGGCTGATAGGGCTGATCTTGCCAACCACTGTCGCCTTGGACCATCGCGAATAATCATCGCCTGCCATTAGTTAAATTTGCACCTCTTACGGAAATTCGACCACTAGACACGGAATAATGCCGCCGACCATCAAGTTTCGTCATGACTCCGCCATGATCCGACCCCAGCTGCCGCTCAACGCCCTGCGCGCCTTCGAAGCCGCCGCACGCCATCTGAACTTCACTCGCGCCGCGTTGGAGCTTTGCGTCAGCCAGGCCGCGCTGAGTCACCAGATCCGTGGATTGGAGGACCGCCTGCAGGTCAGCCTGTTCCATCGGCTGCCGCGCGGTGTGGCCCTGACCGACGAGGGTGCGGCGCTGTATCCGGTGCTGACCGAGAGCTTCGACCGCATCGCGATCGCACTGGACCGCTTCACCGGCGGGCGCTTCCGCGAAGTGCTGACCGTGGGCGTGGTCGGCACGTTTGCGACCGGTTGGCTGCTGCCGCGCCTGCCCGAGTTCGAGGCCGCACATCCGGATATCGAGCTGCGTGTGCAGACCCACAACAACCGTATCGATCTGGCCGGTGAAGGATTGGATCTGGCGATCCGTTTTGGTGATGGTGACTGGCAGGGGCAGGACTGCACGCCAATCGTCGATACCCCGTTCGCGCCACTGTGCGCGCCGGCGGTGGCGCGAAAACTGCGGAAGCCGCGTGATCTTGGCAACGTGCCGCTGCTGCGTTCCTACCGCAACGACGAATGGCCGCGCTGGCTGCAGCTGGCCGGCGTCAGCGGTGTGGAAGCGCGTGGTGCGGTGTTCGATTCGTCGCTGACCTTGGCCAGTGCGGCGGCCGCAGGTGCTGGCGTGGCGCTGCTGCCGCTGCGCATGTTCGAGCAGGACCTGGCCGAGGGCCGGTTGTTGCAGCCATTCGCGCAGACCTTGTCGTTGGGCAGGTATTGGCTGACGCGATTGCGCTCCCGGCAGGAGCGCGAACCGCTGCGACGCTTCCGGCAGTGGCTGCAGGCGCAGGGACAATTGGACCTGTAGTGCCGAGCCATGCTCGGCAAGCGCATCACCTGTAGTGCCGAGCCATGCTCGGCAAAGGCATCACCTGTAGTGCCGAGCCATGCTCGGCAAAGGCATCACCTGTAGTGCCGGGCCATGCTCGGCAGGGGCGTCATCTGTAGTGCCGAGCCATGCTCGGCAGGAGCGTCACCGGTAAAGCCCCCGCCCGAGCATGGCTCGGCTCTACAGTGGCATCGCTTCGCGGCCTGCGACGCTCAGTCCTCCAGCATCTCCATCCACGTCGCTTCAGCCTGCTCCAGCTGCTGCGCCAGCACTTCACGCTCGCTGCCCAACTTGGCCATCTTCGCGGCATCGGCATAATTGGCCGAATCGGCGAGCTGCGCATCCACCTCAGCCAGCGATGCACCCAACTGCTCGACCTTCTTCTCGGCCGCTTCCAGCTTGTGCGGGTTGACCGGCTTCTTGTTCGAGGCCGGCTTGGCTGGAGCCACCTGTGCAACCGGTGCGGCGGCGGCAGGCTTTTCCTGGCGGTCACTCTTGGTGCGTGCACCCTGCGCGCTGGCACGGGTACGCAGCCACTGCGCGTACTCGTCCAGATCGCCGGCAAACGGCTCGACCACACCGTCGGCCACACGCCAGAACGTATCGCAGACCAGACCGATCAGATGACGGTCATGCGAGACCATCACGATCGCGCCTTCAAACAGCGACAACGCTTCGGCCAGGGCCTCACGCATTTCCAGATCAAGGTGATTGGTCGGTTCGTCGAGCAGCAGCACGTTCGGCTGCTGCCAAGCGATCAGGGCCAGCGCCAGACGCGCACGCTCGCCACCGGAGAAACCATCCACTGTCTCGAACGCGCGATCACCGGGGAAGTTCCACTTGCCCAGGAAGTCGCGGAACGACTGGTTGACGCCATCCGGTGCGATCTCGCGGAAGTGGTCCATCGGCGTCATGCCGGCGTGCAGCGACTCCACCGTGTGCTGCGCGAAGTAACCAATCTGCAGGTCCGGATGGGCCATGCGGTCACCGGCCAGCAACTCCAGGTCACCGACCAGCGATTTCACCAGCGTGGTCTTACCGGCACCGTTCGGGCCGAGCAGACCGACACGCTGGCCGGCTTCCAGACCGAAGCCGACGTTGTCCAGGATCACCGCATCCGGGCCGTAGCCCGCAGTGACGTCGTTGAGGCGGATCAGCGAGAACGGCAGCTTGGCCGGCGGCGAGAATTCGATGCGGAACTCGCGCTCGGCGCGCACCGCTTCGGTGCCGGCCATCTTGGCCAGGCGCTTCATCCGGCTCTGCGCCTGGGTGGCCTTGCTGGCCTGTGCCTTGAAGCGATCGATGAAGCTCTGCAGGTGCGCGCGCTCGGCCTGTTCCTTCTCATGCGTGATCTGCTGCTGGCGCAGGTGCTCGGCACGCTGACGCTCGAAGTCGGTGTAACCACCCGGGTAGAGCTTGGCAGTGCCGCTGTGCAGATGCAGCGTGTGGGTGGCGACGTTGTCCAGGAACTCGCGGTCATGCGAGATCAGCAGCAGCGTGCCCGGGTACTTCAGCAACCACTGTTCCAGCCAGTACACGGCGTCCAGATCCAAGTGGTTGGTCGGTTCGTCGAGCAGCAGCAGATCGCTTGGCATCATCAGCGCGCGGGCAAGGTTCAAGCGCGCACGCCAACCACCGGAGAATGCAGACACCGGGCGCTCATGCGTATCGGCCGGGAACCCCAGGCCGTGCAGCAGCTTGCCAGCGCGCGCTTCGGCGTCATAGGCATTGAGCTCGGCCATCTTCTGGTGCGCGTTGGCTACGGCTTCCCAGTCCTCGCGCGCAGCGGCAGCGGCTTCTTCGGCCAGCACCGCGGCGACCACATCGTCACCACCGAGCACGTAGTCAATGGCGCGGTCGGGCAGCGCCGGGGTTTCCTGGGCGACGTCGGCGATGCGGATCTTGCCAGGCAGCGACACATCGCCCTTGTCGGCTTCCAGTTCACCGCGCACGGCGGCAAACAGGCTGGATTTACCTGCGCCATTACGGCCCACCACGCCTACGCGATAGCCGGCATGCAGGGTGAGGTCTACGTTGGACAACAGCAGGCGCTCGCCCCGGCGAAGGGCGAAATTACGAAGGGAAATCATGAATGGGTCCGTTATAACGAAAAGGAATGAGCATGTGAGCAGCATTCCTGCGACGTAATTCTAACGTTAACCAATACTTGACTCACGCCCTGTTATCGCACGCGCCTGAACGGCGTTGCCTGACAAGAGCCAAGTACTCGCATAGCCAAATCGCCCTTGCTGAACTGAAAAAGCTTTCAAAAGCAACAATTTAGCTGAACCGTCCGGTTTGACACGAGGTAAAAATTCCATTAATTCGTTGATGGCGCACCGCAACAGCCGCGAACCCCACGCACCGCCGATGCCGCCACTCAATACCGGAGCTGCAACCTGATGAACCGCAAGTCCAGCACCCTCGCCGTCGCCATTGCCATCGCGCTTGGCGCGCCGGCCCTCCCCGCTTTCGCCCAGACCGCCGCCAATACCCTGGATACAGTGATCGTCACCGGTACCCGCGTCGCCGACCGCACCGTGGCCGAATCGCAGTCGCCAATCGACATCATCACCCCGGAAGCCCTGCAGTCCACCGGCACCGGCGAGTTGGCCACCGCGCTGTCGCGCGCCCTGCCCTCGCTGAACTTCCCGCGCCCGGCCCTGACCGACGGCACCAGCGGCATCCGCCCGGCGCAGCTGCGCGGGCTCTCGCCTGATCAGGTGCTGGTGCTGGTCAACGGCAAGCGCCGCCACACTTCGGCGATGATCAACGTCAACGGCAGCATCGGCCGCGGTTCTTCGGCGGTGGACATCAATGCCATTCCGATCGCCGCCATCGAGCGCGTGGAAGTGCTGCGTGACGGCGCTTCGGCGCAGTACGGCTCAGACGCCATCGCCGGCGTGGTCAACATCGTGCTCAAGGGCAGCGGCAAGGGCGGCAGCCTGGCCGTGGATTACGGCCAGTACTCGGCCGGTGACGGCAACAAGTACCAGCTCTCCGGCGATACCGGCATCAGCTTCGCCGATGGCCGTGGCAGCGTGCATTTCGCCGGCCAGGTCAGCCAGCAGGACGAGAGCAACCGTGCCGGCCCCTACCAGGGCACCACCCCGAACACCGGCAACTTCCCGTCCATCGGTGAAAAGACCTTCGTGGTCGGCGATCCGCGCGTGGATGCCACTGCTGCCTCGGCCAACGCCAGCTTCAACTTCAGCGACAACGTCAGCGCCTACGCCAGCGCCCTGCTGAGCAACCGCGACATCACCTCGTTCGCGTTCTACCGCTCGCCCAACCACAGCGGCCAGACCGCGCTGCTGGCGCAGACCTACCCGGACGGCTTCGTGCCGCAGATCAACCAGTACTCCAAGGACCGCTCGCTGGTAGCCGGCGTCAAGGGCAACACCGAGAGCGGCTGGACCTGGGACGTGAGCGTCAACCACGGTGAAAACACCCTGGATTTCCACACCCGCAACAGCATCAACTACAGCCTGGGCGTGAACAGCCCGACCTCGTTCTACGACGGTACGCTGAAGTACCAACAGGACATCTTCAACGCCGACATCACCAAGTCGCTGGATTGGGGCCTGGCCTACCCGGTCACGCTGTCCTTCGGTGGTGAGTACCGCCGTGAGAAGTGGGAGCAGAACGCTGGTGAGCTGAACTCCTATACCGGCAGCGGCGCGCAGGGCTTCGGTGGTTTCACCCCGACCAACGAAGTGCACAACGACCGCCACAACTACGCTGTCTATGCCGGGCTCGAAGCCGACCTGACCGACAAGTTCTCCGCCGGCCTGACCGGTCGCTACGAGGACTACTCGGACTTCGGCGACAAGTTCTCCGGCAAGTTGTCGGCGCGCTACGCCTTCACCGACAAGGTTGCGCTGCGCGCTACCGCATCCAGTGGTTTCCGCGCACCGTCGCTGGCCCAGCAGAGCTACCAGGCAGTCACCAGCACCATCATCAACGGCAGCTTCGTCGACCGCGGCACCTTCCCGACCACCAGCGCTGCCGCACAGGCGCTGGGTGCAGCACCGCTGAAGGCGGAAAGCTCCACCTCCTACAGCGTCGGCCTGGTACTGCAGCCGGTCGAGCGTCTGTATTTGACCGTCGATGCCTACCAGATCGACATCGATGACCGCATCGTGCTGTCCACCAACATCACCACCAATGCCGCCGCCAACGCGCTGTTGGCCGGTCTGGGGTTGCCGCAGGTCACCGCGTTCTCCTACTTCACCAATGGCGTGGACACCCGCACCCGCGGTGTCGATGCGGTGTCCAGCTACACCATCCCGTTTGCTGCCAGCAGCCTGGAACTGACCGCTGCCTACAGCTACAACGAGACCGAGGTGAAGAAGTTCATCGCTTCGCCAGCGGTGTTCGGCAGCCTGGGCATCACCCAGTCGCTGATTGGTCGTGACGAAATCGGCCGCATCGAGGACAGCTTCCCGCGTGACAAGGCCATCGTCAGCGGCACTTGGCGCTCGGACCGCTGGGA
Organism: Stenotrophomonas sp. STEN038; assembly: GCF_056759895.1. Lineage (NCBI taxonomy): Bacteria > Pseudomonadati > Pseudomonadota > Gammaproteobacteria > Lysobacterales > Lysobacteraceae > Stenotrophomonas > Stenotrophomonas sp. STEN038. Next base: position 40,485 of record NZ_JBRRDW010000002.1, on the reverse strand, counting down.
ACTGGGCCTGTCGGCCACCCGTTACGGCAGCTTCACCGTGCGCAACTCGGCCACCGCTGCCCGCGACCAGACCTACGATGCCAGCTGGGTGGTGGATGCGTCGGCCAGCTTCAAGCCCAGCGAAAACTGGAAGCTGACCCTGGGTGCGGACAACCTGCTGGACCAGTACCCGGACCGCACCGCCGATCTGCAGAACTCGACCTGGGGCATGCTGCCGTACAGCAACTACTCCCCGTATGGCTTCAACGGCGCCTACGTCTACGGCCGTATCAGCTACACCTGGTAAAACCGGTTCGACGTCGTGAAAGGAAGATGCCCTGGGAAACTGGGGCATTTTTCTTTGCACTGGATTGCCGTTGCCCGGCCACGATGCAGCGCAAGCACTGCCTCAGGCAGCTTCCGGAAACACCTTCGCGCAGAGGAAATCCACCAGTGCCCGCACCTTCGGCGACGGGTACTTGCTGGCCGGCCACAACACATTGAAAACACCGGCTCCACCCACCTGATCGACCAGGATCGGCTGCAGCAAGCCAGCAGCCAGCGGTTCGCGGATGGCGAAGTCCGGCAGATAGGCAATCCCCAGCCCGCGCAGCGCGAAGCACACGCGCGTCTCGATGTTGTTGCAGATCATCGAGGTCGGCAGTTGCAGCTCGGCCTCGCCCGGCTCGCGCCGCAGCGCCCAGGTTTCCAGCTTGCCGCTGTTGGGAAAGCGATAGTGCAGGCAGCTGTGCTGCTCGAGATCGGCTGGCGTCTGCGGCTCGCCGCAGCGCGCCAGATAGTCCGGCGAAGCCACCAGCCGCATATGGAAGCTGCCCAGACGACGCGCCGACAACCGAGAGTCGGCCGGTTCACCGGTACGCACCACCGCATCGAAGCCCTCCTCGATGACATCGACCATGCGGTCGGTGAAGTCCAGGTCCAGCTCGATCTGCGGATAGGCGCGCATGAACTCCCCGAGCACCGGTAGCACCAGCGAACTGACCAAGGGCAGGCTCACCCGCAGGCGTCCGCGTGGCGCCGCGCTGGCCTGCGACAGTTCCAGCTCGGCGGCGTCAATCTCGGCCAGGATGCGGCGGCTGCGTTCCAGAAACAGCGTGCCTTCGGCGGTGAGGGTCACGCTGCGGGTGCTGCGGTGGAACAGGCGCACACCAAGCTTCTCTTCCAGCCGCGCCACACTCTTGCCGATCGCCGAGGCCGACACCCCGAGCTCACGCCCGGCCGCGACGAAGCTGCGCGTTTCAGCCACCTGCACAAACACCACGAAGCCGTTGAGGCTGTCCATGATCCGCCTTCCGCTTGATTGCGGACATTTTATTCCGCGCATCACGGAACTGCAGCCTACTTTTTCTTCAATCAACGGATTTCTATCGTCACGGCCTGCCCATTCAAGCGAGCCAGCTGCCATGACGATCGCCGCATTTCCCCAACCCTCAACTGTCACGCCTGACCCGGTTCTGGCCCCCATCCAGACCGTCGTGCAGCAGGCACTGGACGAACAGCGCCTGGTCGGCGCGGTGGTGCTGGTCGCCCGAGACGGCAAATTGATCCACCGCCAGGCCAGCGGCCTCGCCGACCGCGCAAGCGCGCGCCCGATGAGTGTGAATACCTTGTTCCGGCTGGCGTCGGTCAGCAAGCCCATCGTCTCCACCGCGGCCATGGTGTTGGTGGCACAGGGCAAGCTCGACCTGGACGCAGGCATCGAACACTGGCTGCCGGAGTTCCAGCCACGCTTGGCCGACGGTCGCCCAGCACGGATCAGCGCACGGCAACTGCTCAGCCACACCGCCGGCCTGGGATACCGCTTTTTCGAAGCGGACGCGGACGGTCCGTATGCCCGGGCCGGCGTCTCCGACGGCATGGATGCCTCCGCCATCAGCCTGCAGGAAAACCTGTGTCGCATCGCCAGAGTGCCGCTGCTCTACCAACCCGGCAGCGCCTGGGGCTATTCGCTGGCGACCGATGTGCTGGGTGCCTTGATCGAACGCATCCACGGCACGCCGCTGCAGCAGGCTGTGCAGCAACTGCTGACCGATCCGTTGGGAATGAGCGATACCGGCTTCGTCGCCCGCGATCCCCAGCGCGTGGCGAGCGCCTATGTAAGCGATGCTCCGCAGCCCCACCTGCTCAGCGAGGGCGAGATTGTGTCGCCTTTCGATGGCGCCATCGCCATCCGCTACAGCCCGGCGCGCATCTTCGATGCGCAGGCGTTTCCCTCGGCTGGCGCGGGCATGGCCGGCAGCGCCGGCGATCTGCTGCGTCTGCTGGAAACGCTGCGCGTCGGCGGCAATGGCCTGCTGCCCGCCGAGCTGATCGCTGAGATGGGGCGTGACCAGACCAACGGTCTGGAACTGCCCAGCGCACCGGGCTTCGGTTTCGGCCTGGGTTTTTCTGTGTTGCGCGATCCAGTGCTTGCCGCCACACCGGAATCGCCGGGCACCTGGCGCTGGGGCGGTGCCTACGGCCATTCCTGGTTCGTGGACCGGGCACAGGGCCTCAGCGTGGTCGCCTTCACCAATACGCTGTACGAAGGCATGTCCGGTCGCTTCGTCACCGACCTGCGCGATGCGGTTTACGCTGCAGTGGAGCTGCACTGATGCGCGCCGCAGCCTCTGAACGTTTGCCCCTTGGTGCACTGCTCGCATTGGCCATGGCTGGCTTCATCACCATCCTCACCGAAGCCTTGCCAGCTGGCTTGCTCCCGCAGATGGCGCATGGCCTCGGTGTGTCCGAAGCATGGATAGGACAGACCGTGACGATCTACGCGATCGGCTCGCTGCTGGCGGCGATTCCACTGACCAGCGCCACCCAAGGTGTACGCCGTCGCCCGCTGCTGCTGCCGGCAATAGCTGGCTTCGCCATTGCCAATACGGTCACCACCTTCTCCAGCAGCTACACGCTGACGATGCTGGCCCGCTTTCTCGCCGGTGTTTCCGCCGGTCTGCTGTGGGCCTTGCTGGCAGGCTATGCAGCGCGCATGGTTCCGGCGTATCAACAAGGCAAGGCAATCGCCATCGCGATGGTGGGCACGCCACTGGCCCTGTCGCTGGGCGTACCGGCCGGCACCTTGTTCGGCAATCTACTGGGCTGGCGCATCTGCTTTGGCACGATGAGCCTGTTGGCGTTGGCGCTGATGCTGTGGGTGCGGTTCAAGGTGCCGGACTTCGCAGGTCAGTCCGCAAGCCGGCAGCTGCCGCTGCGGCAGGTGTTCTCGATTGCCGGTGTGCGCCCAGTGCTGTTCGTGGTGCTGGGCTTCGTGCTGGCCCACAACATTCTTTACACCTACATCGCGCCATTCCTGAGCGCGGCCGGCATGGGCGAGCGCACCGACCTGGTGCTGCTGGTATTCGGCATGACCTCGCTGCTGGGCATCTGGATCGTCGGCATGTTGGTCGACCAGCACCTGCGCGCGTTGACGCTTGCCAGCACCGTACTGTTCGGCGCAGCAGCACTCGCACTCGGGCTGGCCAGTGAGGCGCCGTTTGTGGTCTATGCCGCAGTGGCGGTCTGGGGTGTTGCCTTCGGCGGCGCCGCAACCCTGTTCCAGACAGCGCTGGCAAAGACTGCCGGCGACGCCGCCGATGTCGCTCAATCCATGCTGGTCACGGCCTGGAACGCGGCAATCGCCGGCGGCGGCATCATCGGCGGCGCGGTGCTCGGCCGCTGGGGCGTTGCTGCCTTCGCCCCGGTCCTGCTGGTGCTGTTGCTGGCAACGCTGGTGGTGGTCTGGCTCGCCAGACGCCATGGGTTTGCAGCCACCGATGCTTCGGCCGGTGCTGCCAAGGCGACGCTGGGCGGCCGCAGCGGGGCGCAGCCATGAACAGGTCCAGCGCGCTGTTCTTCATCGCCTTGGGGCTGTTCGGGCTGTATGCCGTCGAGTTCAGCGTGGTCGGCATCCTGCCTGCCATCGTCCAGCGCCATGGCATCAGCGTCGCCCAGGCCGGTTGGCTGGTCGCGCTGTTCGCAGCGGTGGTTGCATTGTGCGGGCCTGCGCTGGTGCTGTGGTTTGGTCGCTTCGACCGCCGCAAGGTGCTGGTGGCGTCCTTGCTGGTCTTCAGCCTGTGCAGCCTGCTGTCAGCCTGGGCACCCAGCTTCGCGGTACTGATGGCCCTGCGCGTGCCCTCTGCCCTGCTGCACCCGGTGTTTTTCTCGATGGCCTTTGCCTCTGCTATCGCGCTCTACCCGCCACAACGGGCGGCGCATGCCACTGCGCTGGCCTTCTCCGGCACCACATTGGGCTTGGTGCTGGGCGTGCCGGTGGCAAGTTGGGTCGGAGCAACCTTGTCCTATGAGGCCCCGTTCCTGTTCTGCGCGGCAGTGAATCTGGCCGCCGCCATCGGCCTGTGGATCACGCTGCCTGACGGGCGTGGAGCTACGCGGACGACGACCGGCAATCCGCTGGCCATGCTGCGGCGGAGCAAGGTGTGGCTGTCGATCGCGACCGCGGTATGCGTGTTCGCCGCGATGTTCTCGGTCTACAGCTATGCGGCCGAATACCTTGCCCGCCAAGCCCAGCTGGACGGCGAGGCGATCAGCCTGCTGCTCGGCGTCTTCGGTGTGGGCGGCGTACTCGGCAATCTGCTGGCAGGCCGCGCCCTGGACCGCCAGCTCGGCTGGACCGTGCTGGCCTACCCGCTGCTGCTGGCGGCGGCCTATGCGCTACTGCTGCGCTTCGCCTCACCGGCGCTGGCCGGCATGCTGCCGATCTGCCTGCTGTGGGGTGCAGCCCACGCCAGCGGATTGATCGTCAGCCAGATGTGGATGAGCTCGGCCGCGCCCGAGGCACCCGAGTTCGCAACAAGCCTGTATGTTTCCGCCGCCAATCTCGGTGTGGTGCTGGGCGCCGCGCTGGGCGGCAGCCTCATCGGCGCCCTGGGGATAAGCGGAATCATCTGGAGCGGCTGGCTGTTCGCCGCGTTGGCGGCCGTGACGGTGCTGGCCAGGAAGCCATGGCAGGCCACTCGTGCGGCATGAAAGGCACAGCGCGAGCGGCCTTCATGGGGGCCATCGCAACCCTCAATTCCAAAAAAATATCGGATATTTCCGGCATTTAGCCGCATGTACACCGGTAGCACCTTTAGAATCGAGGCATCCCCCACCCGACCCAGCGAGCCCTGATGCACCATGACACCGCCCTGATCAACATGATTGCCATCGGTTTGGGCCTGGCCTTCGTGCTTGGCGCCCTGGCCAACAAACTGCGGCTGTCGCCGCTGGTGGGCTATCTCGTTGCCGGTGTCATCGTAGGGCCGTTCACCCCGGGCTTTGTCGCCGACCAGGCGCTGGCCAACCAGTTGGCCGAGATCGGCGTGATGCTGCTGATGTTCGGCGTCGGCCTGCACTTCTCGCTGAAGGACCTGATGGCGGTCAAGGCCATCGCCATCCCCGGCGCGATCGGCCAGATCCTGGTCGCCACCCTGCTCGGCTGGGGCGTGGCCACGCTGATGGGCTGGCCGGTGCTGCACGGCGTGATCTTCGGCTTCTCGCTGGCCACTGCGTCCACCGTGGTGCTGCTGCGGGCAATGGAAGAACGTCGCCTGCTGGAAACCAAGCGCGGCAAGATCGCGGTCGGCTGGTTGATCGTCGAAGACCTGGCCTGTGTGCTGGCACTGGTGATGATGCCGGTGATCGCCGACGTATTCGGCCCTGACGCAACAGGCAAGGAGTTGTCCATCGGCGGGCTGCTGGCCTCGATTGGCTGGACCTTCGTGCAGCTGGGCCTGTTCGTGGCGGTGATGCTGGTGGTCGGCCGCCGGGTGATCCCGTGGGTGCTGGAGAAAGTGGCCGGCACCGGCTCGCGCGAACTGTTCACCCTGTGCGTGCTGGCCATTGCCCTGGGCGTGGCGTTCGGCGCGGCCGCCTTGTTCGGCGTGTCGTTCGCGCTGGGGGCGTTCTTCGCCGGCATGATGCTCAACGAATCCGAGCTCAGCCATAAGGCGGCACACGATTCGCTGCCGCTGCGCGATGCGTTCGCGGTGCTGTTCTTCGTCTCGGTCGGCATGCTGTTCAACCCGATGATCATCGTCGAGCACCCCTGGCAGGTGCTGGCGACGGTGTTGATCATCATGTTCGGCAAGTCGGCTGCGGCCTTCTTCATCGTGCGCGCCTTCGGCCATTCCAAGAGCACCGCGCTGACCATTTCCGCCTCGCTGGCGCAGATCGGCGAGTTCGCTTTCATCATCGCCGGCCTCGGCGTGGCGCTGAAGATCTTGCCGCCAACCGGGCAATCGCTGGTACTGGCCGGTGCACTGGTGTCGATCATGCTCAACCCGGTGGTATTCGGCCTGCTCGACCGCTGGCAGGCACGCCACAAGGAAACCACGCCGGTACCGGAAGCACCGGAAATCCCGCCGGGCCCGTCGCTGGACCTGCAGGACCACGCCATCGTGGTTGGCTATGGCCGGGTTGGCAGCGAGCTGGCGCAGGTACTCCGCGACCGCGGTGTGCCGGTGCTGGTGATCGATGACAACCGCGAGCACGTGGAACGCGCACACGCCGCAGGCATTCCCGGCATTCGTGGCAGTGCTGCCTCGGACAAGGTGTTGGCCGAAGCGCATCCAGAGCGCGCGACGATTGCAGTGCTGGCGATCCCACAGCCACTGGAGTCAGGCGAAGTGCTGGCCAAGCTGCGCGCGATCAACCCCAACCTGACCCTGCTCGCCCGCGCCCACAGCGATGCCGAGGTCAAGCATCTGCTCGACCACGGCGCCGATGGCACGGTAATGGCCGAGCGCGAGCTGGCCTATTCGCTGGCGGAGATGATCATGTCCACCCCGCCCTACCGCAGCCTGCGCCCGGGCATGCCTCAGCCTGCGGTCAGCGGCACGTAAATATCGGCGCGCAGGATGGCCTCGGGTACCTCTTCGGGGTCGTCCAGGAAGTGGTAATGCAGCGGTGCATCGCGTAGGGCGTGGCCGCTGCCTGGCAACCAATCACACAGCAGTTGATCGGTGGCGTCTTCCAGCAGCGCGTAACTGCCGACGTGGCGCAGCCGCGCCATGCGGCCGCCGCCAAGAACCACGCACTGCAGTGATGCCGGCAGCGCCGGCAGCTCCGCATCGAATGCCAGTGCGCAGTCGAACAACAGTTCCACGGCCGGCAGTTCGCGGTGATCGCCCAGCGGCAAGCCGATCAGCCGTTGCAACTGCTCGATCAGGCCCTCCTCCGCGGCCCAGCCGAACAGCTCGCCAAACACCTGATCCAGATCATCGAAGGCACCCCGCGCACGCAATGCCACCACTTCGAAGGGCTCGAGGGTGATGACTTCCACGCTCAGCTGCGCGGTCTTTTCAGCCAATGGCAGCGGCCGTGACAAGTGTTCAATGTTTGCCGCCAACCGCTGTGGATCAGCGCGCAACTCGCTGGCACTAGCATCCACGGTCTCGCGCAGCACCCGCGCCAAGGCCTGCGGCGTGTCGTAGCCGGCCAGCAAGGCGATCTCGGTAACACTGGCATCGCTGCGCGCCAAGCGCTGCAAGGCCTTGACCACGCGCAGCCGCTGCACGGTGCGGCCGATGGTTTCGCCGGTCAGCGCGCGATACACACGATGGAAGTGGAACGGCGAGTAATGGGCAATGGCAGCCAGCGCATCCAGATCCGGCAACGGCCCGCCAACATCGATGCTTTGCTGCAGGCAGGCGATGACCCGGTCCAGGCGTGGCAACTGCGCGGCATTGGCTTTCATTGCGATGTCTCCATGGAAGGTGATGCCATTGCAACGCCGCCGCTCAGCTCGCGCGGTTCCGATCTTGCGCAGTCGCTGCCGGCTCGCCCGGCACGCGCGCCAGGTAATCCTGCAGCAGGTCGATGGCCTGGCGCACCTTGGCGGGCTGGGTCTGCCGATGCGGAGTAACCGCCCAGGCCGGCAGTGGCGGCACCTCCCATTCCGGCAGCAAGCGCTGCAGGCTGCCTGCTTCCAATAGCGGCGAGGCATCCAGGCAGGTCAGCACCGCCACGCCCAGTCCCGCCTCGCACAGGCGCAGCACCGCTGGTTGGTTCTGGCTGGCGATGCGCGGGTGCGCGGGCACCAGCCGCTCCTCGCTGTTTTCGCGGCGCCGCCAGACCAAGCCCGGTACCTGTGGCATCCCCAGCCATTCGGCCGCCGGTATCTGCAGCGGATCGTCAGGCAATCCATGCCGCTGCAGCCATGCCGGTGCCGCGCACGGCCAGCGTTGCAGGCTGCCCAGGCGCTGCGCCATCCAGTCGCTGTCCGGCAACTGGCCGAAGCGCAGCGCCACATCGATGCGTGCCTGCAACAGGTCGGTCCAGCCATCGTCGAAGAACAGGTGCAGACGCAGCTGCGGGTTGTCCTGCAACCAAACACCCAGGGCCGGCCCGATATGCGCTGCCATGCCCAACGGCGCTGACAGCCGCAGCTCACCGCTGGGTGCCTGCCGGGCCGCCGAGAGCTCTGCCTCGGCCTCGCCTGCTGCATCCAGCAGGCGCGCGCAGGCGGCGTAGTAGCGACTGCCTACATCGGTCAGTGCCAAGCGCCGCGTCGAACGGTGCAGCAAGGCCACTCCCGCGTCCTGCTCCAAGGCGCGCACCTGCTGACTCACCGCCGATGTACTCATGCCCAGCGCCCGCGCCGCCGCACTCATCGAACCGTGCCGCACCACCTGGGCAAACAAGGCCATCCGTTTGACGCTATCCATGGGACACCTCCGTCCCTCCATTGTGAAGCACAGCTTCAAGGTGGTTGTGATTTTTTGCGACTGCCACTGCCCCGGCTATCGGCGGACACTGGCCTCATTCCCCACCCCAAGGACGTTCCCATGAAAGTTGCCCTGATCGGTGCCACCGGCTTTGTCGGCAAGGCCGTACTCGACGAACTGCTGGCCCGCGGCCATGACGTGACCGCGCTGGTCCGCGACCCGGCCAAGCTGGAAGCCCGACCGCAGCTGCAGGTGATCAAGGCTGATGTGCTCAATGCCGATGAAGTGCAGGCTGCCGTTACCGGTACCGATGCGGTGATCAGCGCCTATAACGCCGGCTGGGCCAACCCGGATCTGTACAACGAGTTCCTGCGCGGCACCCGCGCGATCGTCGCCGGCACCAAGGCCGCAGGCGTGAAGCGTTACATCGTGATCGGCGGCGCCGGCAGCCTGTATGCGCCGGATGGCACCCAGCTGGTGGATTCACCGAACTTCCCGGCTGCGATCTATCCCGGCGCCAGCGCGGCCCGTGATGCGCTGACCGAGCTGCGCAATGAGACGTCGTTGGAGTGGACCCAGCTGAGCCCGCCGGTTGCATTCCATCCGGGCAGCGCGACCGAGCGCACCGGTAAGTACCGGGTCGGCGGCGAGACACCGCTGAGCACCGGCGATGGCCCGGGCACGATCAGTGCTGCGGATCTGGCGGTGGCGGTGGTGGATGAGCTGGACGCGCCGAAGCATGTTGGTGAGCGGTTTACGGTTGCCTGGTAAAAGCTGAAAGCTGCCCTCACCCCAACCCCTCTCCCGCAGGCGGGAGAGGGGCTAATGCACTACGAGCGCCAGCAATGCCAGCCCCTCTCCCGCATGCGGGAGCGGGCCGGTGCACTAGCAGCCGGCGCGATCCGAGCCCCTCTCCCGCCTGCGGGAGAGGGGTTGGGGTGAGGGCAGCTCTTGATCTGCCTTCAAAGCTCTTGATCTGCCTATCAAGCCCCAGCCAAAGCCTGCTCCAGATCCGCCAGCAGGTCATCGATATGTTCGATGCCCACCGACAGACGCACGGTATCCAGCGTCACCCCTGCCTTCTCCAACTCCGCCGCATCCAACTGCCGATGCGTGGTGGACGCCGGATGCGTAGCCAGCGACTTGGCATCCCCAAGATTGACCAGACGCGTGAACAGCTGCAGCGCATCCAGGAAGCGCGCCCCAGCCTCCCGCCCACCCGGCAAACCGAAGGTCAGCACACCCGACCCATGCCCGCGCAGATACTTCTGTACCAACGCATGCTCCGGATGGTCCGGCAGCGCGGCGTAATTCACCCACGCCACTTTCGCGTGCTTCTGCAGGTAGTTGGCCACCGCCAGCGTGTTGCTGTTGATCCGGTCCATACGCAGCGCCAGCGTCTCGATACCCTGCAGGATCTGGAACGCGTTGAACGGTGAAATCGCTGCGCCCATGTTGCGCAACGGCACCACCCGCGCACGGCCAATGAACGCCGCCGGGCCAAGTGCCTCGGTATAGACCACGCCGTGGTAACTCACGTCCGGCGCATTGAGGCGCGGGAAGCGCTCCTTGTGCTCGGCCCACGGGAAACGACCGGAATCGACGATGGCGCCGCCAAGGCTGGTGCCATGGCCGCCGAGATACTTGGTCAAGGAGTGCACCACGATATCCGCGCCGAAATCGAAGGAACGCTGCAGGTACGGCGTGGCGACGGTGTTGTCGACGATCACCGGCACGCCGTGGGCGTGGGCGATCCTGGCGATGGCTTCGATGTCGGTGATGTTGCCGCGCGGGTTACCGATGGATTCGACGAACACCGCCTTGGTGCGTTCGTCGATCAAGGCAGCAAACGCCTGCGGATCGCGGTAGTCGGCAAAGCGGGTCTGGATACCGAACTGCGGCAGCGTATGCGCGAACAGGTTGTAGGTGCCGCCATACAACGCGCTGGAAGCGAGGATGTTGTCGCCGGCCTCGGCAATGGTCTGGATGGCGTAGGTGATGGCGGCCTGGCCCGAGGCCAGCGCCAACGCACCGATGCCGCCTTCCAATGCAGCGATGCGCTTCTCCAGCACATCGGTGGTCGGGTTCATGATGCGGGTATAGATGTTGCCCTGCACCTTGAGGTCGAACAGATCGGCGCCGTGCTGGGTGTCGTCGAAGGCGTAGGCAACGGTCTGGTAGATCGGCACCGCGACGGCGCGCGTGGTCGGATCGGGGGAATAGCCGCCGTGCACGGCGATGGTTTCAGGCTTCCACTGCGGATCAGTCATCGGGGTGCTCGCCAAGGAGTGACCGCTGACGATAGCCGAGGATGGATGGCAACCGGTGGACGGTTGCAGGGGTTACTTGTGAGGGGGCGTTATGAGGTGATGCTCTTTGAAAGCTTGCATCTCTAGCTAGAAGCTTCCCCTCACCCCAACCCCTCTCCCGTAAACGGGAGAGGGGCTCAGTGCACTACGAGCCGCCGCATCCCTAGCCCCTCTCCCGCCTGCGGGAGAGGGGTTGGGGTGAGGGCAGCTCTTAAAGCTTTTGAAGCGTTGGCTCCGGCTTTCAGCCCTTGCCAAACTGCAACTGCCCGCCACCACCAGCTTCCACCTTGATGGTGTCGCCGCTGACGAACTCGCCGGCCAGGATCTTCTGCGCCAGCGGGTTTTCCAACTGGGCCTGGATCGCACGCTTCAACGGGCGTGCGCCATAGATCGGGTCGAAACCAACATTGCCCAGCACATCGAAGGCCGAATCCGACACCTCCAGACGCAGGCCACGCTCACCCAGCCGCTTCTCCAGCCCACGCATCTGGATGCGTGCGATCTGCTTGATCTGCTGCTTGTCCAGCGGGTGGAATACGACGATGTCGTCCAGGCGGTTGATGAACTCCGGACGGAAGTGCGCCTGCACCACGCCCATCACCGCCGCCTTCATCTGCGTATAGGCTTCCGGGCTGTCGTCGCCGCTCATGTCCTGGATCTGATGCGAGCCCAGGTTCGAGGTCATCACGATGACGGTGTTGCGGAAGTCCACCGTGCGGCCTTGGCCGTCGGTCAAGCGACCGTCGTCCAGCACCTGTAGCAGGATGTTGAACACATCCGGATGCGCCTTCTCCACTTCGTCCAGCAGGATCACGCTGTACGGGCGACGACGCACCGCTTCGGTCAGATAGCCACCTTCTTCGTAGCCCACATAACCCGGGGGCGCACCGATCAGGCGCGACACGCTGTGCTTCTCCATGAACTCACTCATGTCGATGCGCACCATCGCGTCCGGCGAATCGAACAGGAAGTCGGCCAGCGCCTTGGTCAGCTCGGTCTTGCCCACGCCGGTCGGGCCCAGGAACAGGAACGAGCCACTGGGACGGTTCGGGTCCGACAGGCCTGCGCGCGAACGCCGCACCGCGTCGGAGACCACGCGGATCGCTTCTTCCTGCCCAACCACACGGTTGTGCAGCATGTCTTCCATGCGCAGCAGCTTGTCGCGCTCGCCTTCGAGCATCTTGCTGACCGGAATACCGGTCCAGCGCGAGACGACCTCGGCGATTTCCTCGTCGGTCACCTTGTCCTGCACCAGCCGGAAGTCCTTGCGGTCCACTTCCTGCGCGGCAGCGAGCTGCTTCTCAAGATTTGGCAGCAGACCGTACTGGATCTCGCTCATCTTGGCGAAGTCCTGGCGACGCTGTGCGGCTTCCAGATCCAGCTTGGCCTTCTCGACCTGCTCCTTGATCTTGGTCGCGCCCTGCAGCGCTGCCTTCTCCGACTTCCAGATTTCGTTGAGGTCGGAGAACTCGCGCTCCAGCGTGTCAATGTCGGCTTCCAGATCGGCCAGGCGCTTGCGCGAGGCGTCGTCCTTTTCCTTCTTCAGCATTTCGCGCTGGATCTTGAGCTGGATCAAACGACGCTCAAGACGATCAAGTTCCTCCGGCTTGGAGTCGATCTCCATGCGGATGCGCGAAGCGGCCTCGTCCATCAGGTCGATGGCCTTGTCCGGCAGCTGGCGATCAGTGATGTAGCGGTTCGACAGTGTCGCCGCTGCAACCACGGCCGGATCAGTGATCTCCACGCCGTGGTGCACCGCGTAGCGTTCCTTCAGGCCACGCAGGATGGCAATGGTGTCCTCGACCGTGGGCTCACCGACAAACACCTTCTGGAAGCGGCGCTCCAGCGCAGCGTCCTTCTCGATGTACTGGCGGTACTCGTCCAGGGTGGTGGCGCCGATGCAATGCAGCTCGCCACGCGCAAGCGCCGGCTTGAGCATATTGCCCGCATCCATCGCGCCCTCGCCCTTGCCGGCGCCGACCATGGTGTGCAACTCGTCGATGAACAGGATGATCTGACCTTCGTTCTTGGACAGGTCATTGAGCACGGCCTTCAGCCGCTCTTCGAACTCGCCGCGGAACTTGGCACCGGCGATCAGCGCGCCCATGTCCAGCGACAGCACGCGCTTGCCGCGTAGGCCCTCGGGCACTTCGTCGTTGATGATGCGCTGGGCCAGGCCTTCGACAATCGCGGTCTTGCCCACGCCGGGTTCACCGATCAGCACCGGGTTGTTCTTGGTACGGCGCTGCAGCACCTGGATGGTACGGCGGATTTCCTCGTCGCGGCCAATCACCGGGTCGAGCTTGCCGCTTTCGGCACGCGCGGTCAGGTCGATGGTGTATTTTTCCAGCGCCTGGCGCTGCTCTTCAGCGTTTTCGCTTTGCACGGTTTCTCCGCCGCGCAGCTTGTCGATCGCGGCCTTTACTTTGTTCTTGTCAGCGCCAGCAGCACGCAGGGCCATGCCGGCCGGGCCGCCATCGTCCACCGCCGCCAGCAGGAACCACTCGCTGGCAATGAACTGGTCGTTGTGCTGCTGGGCCAGCTTGTCGGTGTTGTTGAGTAGGCGATTGAGATCGTTGCCCATCGACAGGCTGCCGGCCTGGCCGGACACCTTGGGCAATGCATCCAGCGCCTCGGTCAGCCGCTCGCGAAGCACCGGCACGTTGACGCCGGCCTGGGCCAGCAAGGGCCGGCTGCTGCCACCGGGCTGATCAAGCAGCGAGCTGAGCACATGTACCGGTTCGATGATGTTGTTGTCGCGACCGACCGCCAGGGACTGCGCGTCGGACAGCGCCTTCTGGAAGTTGGAGGTGAGCTTGTCCATCCGCATGGGTCTTCTTCCTCAAAGTTGGGAGGCCAGCATTGCTGGCGATACTGATTCAGATGCGGTTGCAACGGCGTGATTCAAGGGTGAATGTGGCCCTTGTTCAGCTGCAATCGCAATCCCGCTCCAGTATCACCAGCTGCCGTCACCGCAACCTTGATCCAACGCAAGCGGCAGCGCGGCTCAGCCGCGCGTGATCGCCGCGCGCAGTGCCCGCAGCTGCTGCTTCACCGCCTGTTGCTGGCCGGCATCCATGCGCAGCAAGGCTTTCTGCCCGATCGACAGCGACTGCAGCGCCGGGTCGACGAAGCGATAACGGCCCTTGCCGTCAGGCTCCACTGCCAGCGGACGGGCGGGCTCCTGGGTCTGCAGCAGGTGGTCGATCACCGCCACCAGCCTGTCGTTGAAATGACCATCGGGGTGGCCGATATCGCGGTAGGCCTGCTGCAGCAAGGGATAGAAGCGCTTGTAGGCAGCCGCTACGGCGCCCACGTCGGCACGGGTAAAGGCCTCCACGTAGGGCGCGTAGCGCGTGGTATTGGCGGCTGCCAACTGCTCACCACCAGCACTGCCCTGCTCCACCTGCAACGCGCCCGGCAACGGCCGCACGGCCATCGCCGCACCTGGCAGGCTGGGCTGGGTCAGGTTGTCCACGTGAACCACCACGCGTTGGATCAGCTGCTCGCGCAGCAGCACGGCCAAGGCATCTGCGGGGAACAAGCCGCTCAACGCCTGCCAACTGGAAGCATCGCTGTCGGCCAATGCCGGCAAGGCCGGGTCAGCAGCCACGTCGAGCGGGTATTTCGGCTCGGCCGCTGGTTCGGGCGTAGCCGGCGCTTGGATCGCCGGTGTAGCCGGGCTATCCACCAGCGGAGCAACGGTTGCCGTTGCCTGCCGCAGCTGCGCCACATCATCACGGAACAACCACCAGCCAGCGCCGCCAACCGCGACGACGCCAACCACGGCCCAGGGCCACACTGCTTTGCGCTTCTGCATCACTTGCACCTTTATTGCATGTGATGGTGTGACCCTGTTTATCCCGTCGGGTTCCCCGGCGGTTCAAGCCTCGTGCATCAACGCTGTTTCTGCAGCGACATCAGGCCGATGACGCCCGCCAGCACCGCATAGGCAGCCGTCACCTGCAAGGTGATGGCCTGGCGCAGGCCTTCCAGCTGCCACGGCAGGTAGATGCCGCCGCGCGGATCGGTGGAATGGATCACGCCGAACGCACTCAACGCGGCAGCCACGAACAGCAGGCTTACCGCCACGCCAGCGCGACGCTCGATCAAGGCCACCAGCGCAGCCGCCCAGATCATCGCCGAGATGATGAAACCATTGCCCAACAGCTGCAGCGTGGCCACATCCGACAGGCCATGGCCATCGACCGCCGCATACAGCGCTGCGGCCGCATCGGGCGCCACCCAGGTGCCGAACTTGATGTTGATCAGGTAGGCAATCGCCGGCAGGAAGGCCAGCGCGACCGCGATCGCGTGCTCACGCTTGGTCTGCTGGAATGCCTGCACGGTGATGTCCAGGCCGACGAAGACGATGATCGGTGCCAGCACCGCCACCGGCAGCCACTGCACCAGCCCGGCGACTACGCCGAGCATGCCGCCGATGCCAATGAACAGGCCGGTCAGCAGCGTATAGCCGGTACGTGCACCCAAACGCTTGTAAGCAGGCTGGCCGATATACGGCGTGGTCTGTGCGACACCGCCGCAGACGCCAGCGATCAGCGTGGCGATGGCCTCGACCAGCAGGATGTCGCGGGTGCGGTAGTCGTCACCGGCAGCGCGTGCGCTCTCCGCCACGTTGATGCCGCCCACCACCATCAGCAGGCCGAACGGCAGCAGCAACGACAGATACGGCACGGTCAGCGGCAGGCCCTCGACAAAGCCCAGCGAAGGTAGCGGCAAGGCTGCGGCAAAGGAGATTGCCGGCGGCCATTGGAAGCCGGTCAGCACACCTGCTGCACCCAGCCCGTAATACAAGGCCACGCCAACCAGCAGCGCAAACAGCACGCCCGGCAAGCGCAGCGGCACCACGCCGCGCGCGACCAGCACGTACAGCAGCACACCCAGCGTGACCAAACCAACCAGCGGCTGGCGCATGCTCTCGATCAGCGGCAGGAAGCCGAGCAGGGTCAGCGCCGCGCCGCCGATGGAGCCGAGCAGCGCCGCACGTGGCACATGGCGGGTGACCGCATCGCCGACGAAGGACAGCACCAGCTTGAGCAGGCCCATCACCACCAGCGAGGCCATGCCCAGCTTCCAGGTCGCCATCGCCGCCGCCTGCGGGTCCATGCCCAGCTGCTTGAAGCCGACGAAGGCCGGGCCCAGCACCAGCAGCGCCATGCCGATGCTGGTTGGCGCATCCAGCCCCAGCGGCATCGCGGTGACGTCATCACGGCCAGTGCGTGCAGCCAGGCGCCGCGCCATCACCGTGTACATCAGGTTGCCGATCAGCACACCGAAAGCAGTGCCGGGGAACATGCGGCCAAACACCACATCGGCCGGGAACTGGAAGATCCCGACCAGCGCCATCGCGATGAAGCCGAGGATCGACAGGTTGTCGACCACCAGGCCGAAGAAGCCGTTGAGATCGCCTGCGACGAACCAACGCGGACGGAATGTTGAAGCGGAAGAATTCATGGGGGATATCGTCAGGAAAGCGGAGCGATGGTAACGCCGGAAAATTACGTGCGGATGCTACAGATCATTCGTTCGTGGGCAGTTTCACCCAGCCAAGCACCGGACCGCGGCTGGGGTTGCGGTAACGCAGTTGCAGCCAGCCGTCGGCTTCATCGAGCAGTTCGACGCGGTCGCCCTTGAGCAGGTAACGCTTGGTGGCGGTGTCGCCGGCCTTGCCGTACAGCAGCAGCTTGTCCGGCACCACCGACGCGCTGCGGCCTGGCATCGGGGCGTCTTTCAGCGGCGGATCGAAGGCATTCCAGATGGCGGTTTCGAGCCGCTTGCCTGCGGCATCCCAGGTGCTCCAGACCGTGAGGACCTCCGCATCTTCCACTTCAGCCAGCGTCAACACCTGCGCGAGCGCTTCGGTGTCGAGGAAGGCGTTGCGCATCGATCGGTACAGGTAGACCCTGTCGCCCTCAAAGCGGTAGATATCGCTGTACCACATCGGCCCACTGCGACAGCTGCTGCTCAACGTGCGTGTGGCCGGGTCCGGGGTCAGCGACCAGAAGCCTTCGCAGCTGATCTCCGGGCCCTCAGGTGCGGCCAATGCGCGGAACTGGCCACTGGCCGGCTCGTACAGGTAAACCGTGACCGATTCGTTGACCTGGCCCAGCGTGGCACTGGAATCCAGGTCCTGGTAACCGTCGAAGTTGTAGTCGGCGTGGCCCAGGCGCGTGCCGCCGCCTTCCTCGTTCGTGGACGCAGGCAGCACCTGCCGGGCCGGTGAACGATTGGTGCCTACCTCCACGCTGCCATCGCCGAGCAAGCGCGCATGCGCGCTCGCGCCGGCTGCGACCTCGAAGCGGATCTCGCTGTCATCTGCCGCGAATGCTGGCGCTGCCAGCAGCGAAAAAGCTGCAAGCAGCAGACCATGGGTGGCAAAGCGGCAGCGGGACGTGGATATCAGGGGCGTCATCGAGAAGCTCATCTGCAGTTGGCGGCTGCCCGCAGGCTAGCCGATCCAGTGCTGATCAGAACGAAACCTCGACCGGCTGCCGCGACCACAGCACCGACTGGTGCTTGGTGGCCTGTTTCCATGCCAGGCGGATGGCTTCGATGTCGTTGCGGCGCTGCGGGCTGTCCTCGTGCAGGATCACCAGCACCTTGGTGCGCAGTCGGTTCGGCTCGGGTGCGCCGCGGAACAGCCACTGGCCGTAGGCATCGAACACGGTCAAGCCATCGGGGAAGCGCGGGGTGACTTCCTTGTCGAGGAAGGCGCGCCACTGCGCATCGCTGATCACATCGGTCTGCTCACGTGCCGACGGCCCGGTTTCCTCGCCAACGCCGAAATACAGCTCGCTGCGCACCCAGCCGCCGGCTTCGGCCGGTCGCGCGGCATCGCCGTGCAACTGGGCACTCGGCGCGGGTTCGGCAACAGGCGGCGCGGCGTGGGCACTTGCGGCAACGGCAAACAACAGGGGCAACAGGACAGCGTGCAACTTCATGGAAAACCTCCGGACAGGAACAACACGGTGGCATCCAAGGCACCGCAGGGGATATCGCGTTTGGCTATCAGCCCATTGCCAGCAGGACTTGCATCCCGGGCGCTGTTAACGCGAAGATAATATATCGCTTCATCCGGATGGATGTAAGTGTTAACTGAAATCTTTCCGCCATCCACGCCTCCCCCACGTCCCGCCTTCCCCACAGTTTCTGGAGTCCCCATGTCCCGCCTCACCTCGGCCCCGCTCGGCCTGGCCATCGCGCTGGCGCTGTCTTCCCCCGCTTTTGCCCAAAATGCCCAGCAGGCCACCAACCTGGATACGGTGATCGTCACCGGCACCCGTGCGGTCGACCGCACCGTGCTGGAATCCACCTCGCCAGTGGACGTGCTCAGCGCCGAGGACATCCGCAAGGCCGGCGTGGTCAACGGTGAGCTGGGCAGCGCGCTGCAGGCGCTGCTGCCCTCGTTCAATTTCCCGCGTCAGTCCAATTCCGGCGGTGCCGACCACATCCGCGCCGCACAGCTGCGCGGCCTGTCGCCCGACCATGTGCTGGTGCTGATCAACGGCAAGCGCCGCCATAACAGCGCCCTGGTCAACACCGACAGCAAGATCGGCAAGGGCACCACGCCAGTCGACTTCAATGCCATCCCGGTCAGCGCAATCAAGCGCATCGAGGTGCTGCGTGACGGTGCCGGCGCGCTGTATGGCTCCGATGCGGTGGCCGGCGTGATCAACGTGATCCTCGACGACGCGCCGGAAGGCGGCGCCATTGAGGCCAGCTTCGGCGCGCACCACACCGACCTCAAGCCGATCGACCGCACCCTGACCGATGGCCAGACCAGCTACTTCAGCGCCAAGGTCGGCACCGCGCTGACGGACGACGGCGGCTTCCTGCGCGTCGGCCTGGAACTGAAAAACCGCGAAGCCACCAACCGTGCCGGCTTCGACCAGATCCCGCCATGGGAAGCGCAGACCCCGGACAACCTGGCCCTGGCCGGCAAGCGCAATTACTCATTGGGCGATGGCGCCAGCAAGGACCTCAACGCCTGGTTCAATACCGAAATCCCGTTCGGCACCGCCTCCAAGGCCTATGCCTTCGGCACCTACAACCAGCGCGATACCGAAGGCGCCAACTACTTCCGCTACCCGGACGGCGAAGCCAACTGGAAAGAGCTGTATCCGAACGGCTACCGCCCGATCTCCGAAGGCGAGAACCTGGACGTGCAGCTGGTGGCCGGTGCCCGTGGCGAACTGGGCGACTGGAACTACGACGCCAGCCTCGACCACGGCCGCAACGAGTTCACCTACCGCCTGCGCAACTCGCTCAACGCCTCGCTCGGCCCGACCAGCCCGACGCGCTTCAAGACCGCCGATTTCAGCTTCGCCCAGACCGTGGCCAACCTCGATTTCGGCCGCATCTTCGTGCGTACCAATGACACCCACAGCCTCGGCTTCGGCATCGAAGGCCGCCACGAACGCTACGAAACCGGAGCCGGCGACCCGGCCAGCTATGCAGCCGGCCCCTACACCAACCGCCCGACCGGTTCGCAGGCCGGCGGTGGCCTGACCCCGCAGGATGAAGCCGATCTGTCGCGCGACGTGATCAGCGCCTACACCAGCCTGTCCTCCACCTTCGGCGAGAAGTTCTCCACCGATATCGCCGCCCGCTATGAGCATTACGAAGATTTCGGCGGCGAGCTGACCGGCAAGATCGGTGCGCGCTACGCGTTTGCACCGGCCTTCGCCCTGCGTGGCTCGGTCTCCAACAACTTCCACGCACCGTCGCTGAGCCAGATCGGTTACGAATCCACCTCGACCGGTTACACCGCCGGTGGCCAGTTGGTGCAGGGCCGTCTGCTATCGGTCAACAATCCGATCGCGCGGGCCTTGGGCGCCACCGACCTGAAGCCTGAGAAGTCGGTCAACTACAGCCTGGGCTTCACCAGCCAGATCGGCAGCCATTTCGACCTGTCGCTGGACCTGTTCCAGATCGACATCGATGACCGCATCGCCTTGTCGGAAAACATCACCGGCGATGCACTGACCGATTTCGTGCAGCAGCAGTTCGGCATCGGCGGGCTGGAAAGCGCGCATTACTTCGTCAACGCTGCCGATACGCGCACCCGCGGCGCCGAGTTCGTCGGCAACTGGCGGCAATCGCTGGGTGACGGCGAGCTGCTGTTGACCGGTACCTGGAGCTACGCCAAGACCGAGCTGAAGAACGTCGTCGCCACACCGTCGCAGCTGCTGGCACTGAACCCGAACTATGTGCTGTTCGGCGTGGAAGAGAGCAATACGCTGACCGACGCCGCCCCGCGCACACGCGCGCAGCTGGCAGCCAGCTGGGCCAATGACAAGTGGTCGTTGAGCAGCCGCGTGAGCCGATACGGCAGCGCGACGCGTGTGTTCGACTTTGGCGGCGGCTACATCCCGACCCAGACCTACCAGGCCGAATGGCAGCTGGATGCGGAAGTGGAATACCGCATCACTCCGCAGTGGAGCGTGGCGGTCGGCGGACAGAACCTGACCGACAACTACCCGGACAAGTCGAACGAAGACATCTACTACTTCGGCAACCTGCCGTACGACGTGTTGTCGCCAATCGGCAGCAATGGCGCGTATTGGTATGGGCGGGTGCGGTTTACGTTCTGATTGGGTGTGCGGGGTGAGAGATTGCTTGTTAAAAGCCTGTCCTCACCCCAACCCCTCTCCCGCAGGCGGGAGGGCTCGGATCGCGTCAGCTGCTAGTCACTAGCCCCTCTCCCGCGCGCGGGAGAGGGGTTGGGGTGAGGGGCAGCTTCTAGCTAAAGAACCAAAAACCCCGAATTCATCCAGCTTTAACAGCGCTGGGCGCTCCTTACGCCTGCCGGCTCATTCCAGCCCGGTTCATCCCTTGCGGAGGCGTATATGTTCGAGTCGTTGATTCGCGAAGCGGCAAGCCGCTTTCACCTCGGCGACAATGCAGGGCGCCTCGTGCGCCAGCTTGTCGATGTCATTTTCGATCCTGCCAACGGCGGCTTTGTCGGCCTGCAGAAACGTTTCACCGATGCCGGCCTGGATGGTCTGCTCTCTTCGTGGATTGGCACCACGCCTGGCGACAACGTACTGCAACCAGATCAGTTCAGTGCCGGCTTCGGCCAGAACCTGGCCAGCGGCATTGCCAGCAAGCTCGGCATTCCAGCAGCAGCGGTGAACATGGCTGGTGCGTGGTTGCTACCAAAGATAGTCGGCCAGCTTACCCAGGGCGGAACAATCCCCACTTCGCGTCCTGCGGACTACGAGCGCTGGTTTGGAACCGCAACGCCAACGGCAGGCTATAGCGGCGGCGGCACCGTACCGGCCAAGACTTCAGGCGGCTTCTGGAAATGGTTGATCCCGCTGATTCTCCTGCTTGCTGCTTTCCTGCTGTTCCGCAGCTGCAAGAAGGAAGAAGTGGTTGCGCCAGCGCCGGTCGAACCGGTTGCAAGCACACAGCCCGCAGCCCCCGTGGTCCAGGCCAACCCACGCTTTGGCTTCGACAACACCGACGGCAAGGTCACGGTCAGTGGCCAGGTCGCCAGCGAGGCCGACAAGACCCGCTTGTGGGACGCGCTGAAAGCCAACTTCGGTGAGGGCAATCTTGCCGGCAACATCACCGTCGATCCGGCAACCTTGCCAGCCGGTTGGCTGGACAAGCTGATCGCCGCGCTGCCGGAGCTGAAAGCCAAGGGCCTGAAGTTCGGCTTCGATGGTGACAAGCTCAACATCGACACCAGCGGACTGTCCGAAGCGGATCGCTTCACTGTCAGTGACAAGCTGCGCAGCCTGTTCGGCGGCTTCGAGATCAGTGGTCTGTGGGATCGTGCGGCGGCGGCATTGTCTGGACTCAAGGCCGGCTTCAGCGGCGATGATCTGGTCAAGGCCTTGAACCTGATGAACATCTATTTCGACACAGGTTCGGCCACCATCACCCGCGACAGCCTGGAAACGCTGACCAGCGCCGCCAATGCGATCAAGCAGGCACCTGCTGGCACGAAGATCGAGGTGGGTGGGCACACCGACAACACCGGTGATGCAGCTGCCAACGTCACCTTGAGCCAACAGCGCGCAGATGCGGTGGTTGCCAAGTTGGCCGAGCTCGGTGTTGCTGCCGATACGCTCACCGCCAAGGGCTATGGCCAGGAAAAGCCGCGTGCCAGCAATGACACCGACGACGGCCGTGCGCAGAACCGCCGGATTGAGTTTGCGGTTAGCAAGTGATGTTTTGTTTTGGGTGAAGAGCAGCAGCTTGCCCTCACCCCAACCCCTCTCCCGCAGGCGGGAGAGGGGCTAGTGCACTACGAGCGCAAGCTATGCGAGCCCCTCTCCCGCCTGCGGGAGAGGGGTTGGGGTGAGGGCGCTCTTGAAGCACCTGGAGCAAAACCCATTCACCCCAAATGACTTTCCTGTAACAACCCCTGCGGCATAGTCACCGCATGCTTGATGACCTACAGCGACCGCCCCCTCCGGCGCTGGCAGACGACGACGCACTGTTTCTCGACGTAGATGGCACCCTGCTCGCCTTTGCCGACCATCCGGACAAGGTAGCGCCCGACCCGTCCCTGCTCGCGCTGCTGGCCAGCGTGCAGCAACGTCTGGGGGGCGCGCTGGCGCTGCTCAGTGGCCGCCCCGTCAGCCAACTGCAGGCGATGTTCGCGCCATTGCGCCTGCCCATGGCTGGCCTGCACGGCGCGCAATTGCTCACTTCCGTCGATGCAGAGCTCGCCCAGACAGACACCGCAACTTGGTTGCACACACTGCACCAGCGCGCGATGCAACTGGCACACGCCCATCCCGGCGTCATGATCGAAAACAAGGGCCAAGCGCTGGCCCTGCACTGGCGCAATGCGCCGGATGCTGGCGCGGCCGTGATTGCATTCGCCAACGCACAACTGCCGGAGTTACGCGACGTGCGCCTGCAACCAGGCAACCACGTCATCGAGTTCGTCGGCAGCAGCCACGACAAGGGCCGCGCCCTGCAGCAACTGATGCAATCTCCGCCTTTCCAAGGCCGGCGCCCGGTCTTCATCGGCGACGATCTCACCGACGAACACGGCTTCCAGGCCGCTCAGCAACTCAAAGGCATTGGCGTACTTGTCGGCCAACGACGCGACAGCCATGCCTTGACTGCGCTACCCGACATCACGTCCGTACACGCTTGGCTGCGCGCAGCCATTACCTGACTCACCCGGAGGAAACAGCGGCGCCAGCGGCGTTCGCGCAACAAGGAGAATGCAATGCAAGACGCCACCCTCGATCTTGGCGTAGTTGGCAACGGCAGTTTTGGTGCACTGATAGACAAGCAGGCGCGCGTGGTCTGGAGCTGTCTGCCCAGCTTCGATGGCGACCCGGCCTTCTGCGCCCTGCTCAACCCCAACCAGCACCCCGGCGGTGACTTCGGCATCGAGCTGGAAGACTTTCTCGACAGCGAGCAGTCCTATCTCACAAACACCGCGATCCTGCGCACCGTGCTGCGCGACACGCATGGCGGCGCGGTGGAGATCATCGATTTTGCCCCGCGCTGGCGCCAGAACGATCGCTTCTACCGGCCGGTAAGCCTGATCCGCCAGGTCACGCCGCTTTCCGGCAACCCGCGCATCACGGTGCGCGCACGGCCGCTGGCCGATTGGGGTGCGCGTCAGCCGGAGACCACCTGGGGCAGCAATCACATTCGTTGGCTGTTGCCGGATCTGGTACTGCGGCTGACCACCGATGTACCGGTGCGCTTCGTCCGCGACGCCCTGCCCTTCGTGCTCAATCACCGCGTGCATCTGGTGCTCGGCGTGGACGAATCGCTGAACCGCTCGCTCAACGGCTATGTTCAGGAAGCCATGCAGCGTACCCGCGCCTACTGGCGCGAATGGGTCCGCTACCTGTCGGTGCCGCTGGAGTGGCAGGACGCGGTGATACGCAGCGCCATCACCTTGAAGCTATGCCAATACGAGGACAGCGGCGCGATCATCGCGGCCATGACCACCTCCATCCCGGAAGCCCCCGGAAGCAGCCGCAACTGGGACTACCGCTACTGCTGGCTGCGTGATGCCGCCTTTGTGGTACGCGCGCTCAACCGGCTCGGCGCAACCCGCACCATGGAGCAGTTCCTCGGCTACATCTTCAACCTGGCCAGCACCGACGGCAGCCTGCAGCCGCTGTATGGCATCGGCTTCGAGGCCAAGCTCGACGAGGAAGAAGTCGCCTCACTGTCCGGCTATTGCGGCATGGGCCCGGTGCGCCGTGGCAATCTGGCCTGGGTGCAGCGCCAGCACGATGTCTACGGCAGCGTGGTGCTGGCCTCCACCCAGTTGTTCTTCGACCAGCGTCTGCAGGACCCGGGGGACGCGCACACCTTCGCGCGGCTGGAACCCCTGGGCGAGCAGGCCTTCGCACTGCACGACGTACCGGATGCCGGTCTATGGGAATTCCGCGGCCGCACCGAAGTGCACACCTACACCAGCGCGATGTGCTGGGCGGCGTGCGACCGGCTATCCAAGATCGCCACCCGCCTGAAACTCGATGGCCGCGCCGTCTACTGGCGTGAACGGGCCAACCAGATCCACGCGCGGATCATGCACGAAAGCTGGAGTGAGCAGCTTGGTCACTTCACCGACACCTACGGTGGTCATCGACTGGATGCATCCTTGCTGCTGTTGGCCGACATCGGCTTCATCGATGCCAACGACGCGCGCTTCGTCGCCACGGTCGAGGCCATCGGCCGCGACCTGAAGCATGGCAATGCCCTGTACCGCTACACCGCACCGGATGATTTCGGCACACCGGAAACCAGCTTCACGATCTGCACGTTCTGGTACATCGACGCATTGGCGGCGATCGGACGGATGGACGAAGCGCGCGAGATGTTCGAGATCCTGCTGCAGCAGCGCAATCATCTGGGCCTGCTATCCGAAGACCTCGGCTTCGATGGCAAGGCGTGGGGCAATTTCCCGCAGACCTACTCGCATGTGGGCTTGGTGATCGCCGCGATGCGCTTGTCGCGCAGCTGGCAGGAGGCGTCGTGAGCAGATTGGTCGTGGTCTCCAACCGGGTGGCGCTACCGGGCGAGAACCGCGCCGGCGGACTGGCGACCGGCCTGCTGGCGGCGCTCAGCGAACGGGGTGGGCTATGGTTTGGCTGGAGTGGGCGCAGCGTCAATGTCGATAGCGGCGCCTTGCATGAAGCGCAGGATGGGCCGATCCGCTATTTGACGATGGACCTGTCCAAGAGCGATCTGGACAGCTACTACAACGGCTTTTCCAACCGCGCCCTGTGGCCGCTGCTGCATTTCCGCCTGGACCTGGTCGACTACGACCGGCGCAAGCGCGAGGGCTACTGGAAGGTCAATCGATTGTTCGCCGATACGCTGGCTCCACTGCTGCGCGACGACGATACGGTGTGGATCCACGACTACCACCTGATCCCATTGGCGGCGTTGCTACGCGAGCGCGGCATCGGCTGCCGGATTGGCTTCTTCCTGCATGTGCCGGTTCCCTCGGCCGACCTCATCCAGGCCCTGCCCGACCACCGCTCGCTGTTCTCAGCGCTGTATTCGTACGACCTGCTCGGCTTCCAGACACGACGCGATGTCGACCGCTTCCAATCCTATGTGCGCCTGTTCGGTGGCGGCACGCTGATCGACAACGAGTGGATCAAGGCACCAGACGGTCGCCGCGTGCGGACCTCGGCGTTCCCGATCGGAATTGATACCGAGCACATCGCAAGGCAGGCCCGCAGCGCGGCCAGCAACAAGCCGGTGCGCGACCTGCGGCAGAGCCTGCAGCACCGCAAGCTGGCAATCGGCGTCGACCGGCTGGATTACTCCAAGGGCCTGCCGGAGCGCTTCCACGGTTTCGAGCGCTACCTGCAGCGCTATCCGCAACAGAAAGGCGATATGACCTTCCTGCAGATCGCACCAGTGTCGCGCGGCAGCGTCAACGAGTACCGCAAGCTGCGTAGCGATCTGGAGCGTCTGGCCGGGCATATCAACGGCGGCCATGCCGAAGCCGATTGGACACCGCTGCGCTACGTCAACCAGAACTACGCACACAGCACGCTGACCGGGTTTTACCGGCAGGCGGCGGTGGGTCTGGTTACGCCGTTGCGGGACGGCATGAACCTGGTGGCCAAGGAGTACATCGCCGCGCAGGACCCTGAAAATCCGGGTGTACTGGTGCTGTCACTGCTGGCCGGTGCGGCGGATGAATTGAAACAGGCGCTGCTGGTCAATCCGCACGATCTGGACGGTGTGGCCGATGCGATTGCGACGGCGGCGAACATGCATCGCAGCGAGCGCATAGAGCGTTGGCGGGCAATGATGGAGCACCTGCGCGCGCATGATATCCATGGTTGGCGACGGGATTATCTGTTGGCGTTGGAGGGGGTTTAGGGCTGAAGCGGAGGCAAGAGCTTGCCCTCACCCCAACCCCTCTCCCGTAAACGGGAGAGGGGCTAGGATCGCGTCGGCTGCACGTGCATTAGCCCCTCTCCCGCCTGCGGGAGAGGGGTTGGGGTGAGGGGAAGCTCCTAGCAAGCAGAACCCAACCCACTCAATCCAAAAACCGCCCGCGCTGCTCCGCCGTAGGCAGAAAACAGTTGTCATGCCGCCCAAACCATCGATACCGGTTCCGTGCCAACCAGCGGTACGCCGGATCGCGTACGGCAGCCGGCAACACCCGCGCAAGCCCAGCCACGCGCCAAGCCCCGCCCAATCCGGTCACCACCCGCAGAATCGCATCGGTGTCGGTATACGCCACACCATCGGCGACCAACAGGAACGACAAGGGATCATCCGGATCCAGCCCATGCGCAGCCAACAAAGCACGCCCCTGCCCGCCCTGCATCGCCGCGAACCGGTAGCGGCCGGCCCGGTCAAAACGCAGCAGGAAGCGCACCCAGCGGCTGCACAGCGCGCAGACGCCATCAAACACGATCACCGCAGGCTCAGCCATGCGCGCCCTCCGGCAACAACCAGCCTTCGTAACGGATCAGCCGGCCGATCAGCGGCATCGACACATCCACCAGGAATTCATAGCGCCCAGCATGCTCACCCTCGCGGCAGTGCACCTGCGCGAACCAGCGCGTCGGCAACGGCAATACACCGAAGGCCCAGACACGCTCGGCCCGCCACAGGATCTGGCCAGCCTCTTCGCGCAATCCAAATCGGAAACGCACCGCGCCAAGCTGCTCGAACAGCTGTCCATCACGCTGCCACAAGCGCGATGCCATGCGCGCGGGGCCGAATTGCCGGTTCCAGCGTTCTCCACTGGCATCAACCACGAACGCCACCGTCACCGGCACGCTGGAGGTTGGCGGCAGCCGCGCCAGCCAGGCGCAGGGCGCGACCAGCCAATGGCTACCGCGCAGGACTTCACCCTGCCCGCTCCAGCGCTGATGCTCGGGGATCGAATGCAGCGCACGCACCTGCGGGGCCAGCTGCTCGAACACAGGGCCCAGCACCTGCGCAAACAGCGGCAAGCTCATGCTTCCATCCACACCAGGGTGGCGATGCGGCCACTACGACGGTCGCGGCGGTGCGAGAACCAGCGCTGCGGGTCGGCCATGGTGCACAGGTCGCCGCCATGGATCGCGGCTGGCTGCATGCCTGCGGCCACCAGCCGCTGTCGCGCCAGCCCCGGCAGGTCCACCAGCCAGTGACCGGGCCGGGTGGCGACGAAATGGCGCTCAGCGGCGCTGGAATGCGCCAGGAAGGCCTCGCGCACGTCCACACCGACCTCGTACAGGGCTGGACCGGCCGCAGGGCCTATCCACGCTACCAGCGCCTCAGCGGGCGTGTACATGGCGGCCAGGGTGTTTTCCAGCATGCCGCGCGCCAATCCGCCCCAGCCGGCATGGGCTGCCGCCACTTCACTGCCATCGCGGGCGGCGAACACCACCGGCAGGCAGTCCGCAGTGAGGATGGCCAGCACAACGCCGGGCACCGAGGTCACCGAAGCATCGGCGGTTGGCTCGGCGTCCATCCCCTGCGCCTGCGGTGGTGCGTCGAACCGCAGGGCCACGCTGCTGTGTACCTGGCGTAGCCAGTGCGCAGCCGATGGCAGCTTCGCCAGCTGCTGCAGTTCGTCACGGTTGCGCTGCACCTGGGCCGGATCGTCGCCATCGGCGGCGGTCCGGTTGCCCAGGTTGAAACTGTCAAACGGAGGCTGCGAGCCGCCGGCGCCATGGCGCATCGTGGTGAAGGCCCGCACCCGCGGGGGCGCAGGCCAGTCAGCCAGCCACAGCGGACTCGCCTCAGCCATTACCAGCGGCCCCGCTCGCGCTCGGCGAAGGCCTTGGAGTCCTCGCGCAGCGCCTTCATCAGCGCCAGCAGATCGGCCGGAACCGGTGCAGTGTTGCTGATCGTCTCGCCGGTGATCGGGTGCTGGAACTCCAGCGTCTCGGCGTGCAGGGCCTGGCGTTTGAAGCCGCGCAGCGCGGCGACCAGCTCGTCGGTGGCGCCCTTGGGCAGCTTCAGCGAGCCGCCGTACAGCGGATCACCAACGATGGCGTGCTTCAGGTGCGCCATATGCACGCGGATCTGGTGGGTACGGCCGGTTTCCAGGCGGCATTCCAGCGCGGTGTGGGCACGGAAGCGCTCGCGCAGGCGGTAATGGGTTACTGCTTCCTTGCCGTCCTCGCGCACGCCCATTTTCAGGCGGTCACGCGCGTGGCGGTCGATCGGGGCGTCAGCGGTGCCGCCGGAGACCAGCGCACCGACCACCACCGCCAGGTACTGGCGATGCACTTCGCGCGCGGACAGCTGCTCGACCAGCGCGGTCTGCGCCTGCACGGTACGGGCCACCACCATGACGCCACTGGTGTCCTTGTCGAGACGGTGGACCACACCGGCGCGCGGCACCTTGGCGATCTCAGGGTCACGGAACAGCAGCGCATTGAGCAGGGTGCCGGTCGGGTTGCCAGCGCCCGGGTGGACCACCAGCCCGGCCGGCTTGTCGATCACGAACACGTGTTCGTCCTCGTACAGCACCGACAAGGGGATGTCCTCTGGGAGGGCATGGACTTCGACTTCCAACACCGCATTCAGGGTGGCGATTTCGCCGCCGCGGACCGGGTCGCGCGGGCGGACGGGCTCGCCATCGAGCAGAACTGCGCCGGATTTGATCCATTCGGTCAGGCGCGAACGGGAGAATTCGGGGAACAATTCGGCCAGGACGGCGTCGAAGCGACGGCCGGCGGCGGAATCGGGAACCTGCGCGTGGCGCGGGCTGGAAGCGGTGTTCTCGGACATGGGTAAAGACCGGCTGTAGACGAAATTATGGGGTCCTGACGACAACAGTCAGTCGCAGGACAGGCCACTAGGCTATCATCGCCCCTTCGTATTCCTGCCGCGTCCTGCCCTGAACCCATGATCCGACGCTCTTCGCTGCTGTCCGCGCCCGTCCGCCTCACCGCCCTGCTGCTGGTTTTGGTCTTCGTCGCCACTGGTTGCCACCGCGGCGCCAAGAAGGACGCCGACGAAGGCGCGCCGGTCGAGCAACTGTTCGAAAAGAGCCACAAGCTGATGGAGGGCGGCAACTGGTCTGGCGCCGAAACCAGCTTCAAGCGCCTGATTGCGCAGTATCCGTACGGCCCGTACACCGAGCAGGCGATGATCGAAAGCGCCTATGCCCAGTACAAGGCCGGCAAGAACGATGACGCCGTGTCGAGCATCGACCGCTTCATCCGCACCTACCCGACCCACCGCAACATCGCGTACCTGTACTACCTGCGCGGTCTTGCCAACGGCAACCGCGATACGGTTTTCCTGCGCCGCGTATGGTCGCTGGACCCGAGCCGCCGCGATCTGTCGACCCCGCGCCAGGCCTATGCCGATTTCAACATCGTCACCGAGCGCTACCCGAACAGCCGCTACGCCGCCGATGCGCGCCAGCGAATGATCGAACTGCGCGACGTGTTCGCCCAGCATGAGCTGGACGATGCGCTGTACTACGCCCGCCGTGGCGCCTGGGTGTCCGTGGTTGGCCGTGCCAACTACCTGCTGGAGACCTACCCGCAGAGCGCCTTCCAGTACGACGCAGTCGCGCTGCTGGGCGAGGCCTACACCAACCTGGGCAACAAGACCCTGGCCGACGACGCCCGCCGCGTGCTGCAGCTGAACCAGCCGGAACACCCGTGGCTGGCCGGCAACTGGCCGAAGTACCCGTGGATGATCCGCAAGCTGAACCCGTTCGCGGGTGAGCGCTCGGTGGCCACCGGCCAGAGCAATGCCACGATGAACCGCGGCAAGTAAGCTGCTTCGGTAGTGGTATCAGAAAGGGGCCCTAGGGCCCCTTTCTTGTTTCCGGGGTTCGGTAGCAGGGAGTTGGAGGCTTTGGCTTTGGCTTTGGCTTGGGCTTGGGCTTGGGCTTGGGCTGTGGCTTTGGCTGTGGCTGTGGCTGTGGCTGTGGCTCCTGCTCCTGCTCCTGCTCCTGTCCCTTCTCCCGCAAGCGGGAGAAGGTGCCCCGAAGGGGCGGATGAGGGGGCTCTTGGCTTCTAAATCGTTCATTGCATGCACGAAATAAACCAAAACTGCACGGCGCTTCGCGCCGCCCCCTCACCCCAACCCCTCTCCCGCAAGCGGGAGAGGGGCTTAAAAAAGCGAAGCCTCAAGCAAGCACCAAGCAAAGCAACAAGCAAAGCAACAAGCAAAGCAACAAGCAAAGCAACAAGCAAAGCAACAAGCAAAGCTTCGCGCGAGCATGCCTCGGCTTACCTCTTGAACAACAACACCAACACACTCGGCCGCAGCGCCAGCTTCATCATCTGCCGAAACTCTGCCGGCGTCAGACTGGTCTTGCACGGCAACATGCCGGCCACACCATCCATCACCAGCAGGCCGTCTTCAGCCTTCACGTCATTGATACGCACATCCAGCTTCATCGCAGGGGTGGCAACCTTCATGCTCAGCCCTCCCAGTTGCCAAGGCCAACGACCTCACGACCTGCAGCACGCCCAGAAATCATTGCCTCGGTCAGGTACGAACCGTTCTGATAAAGATCGGAGAACATCGACCCCATCTCACCGGCTTCATACAGACGCGGGATGTGCTTGCCATCATGGTCCAGCACCTCGGACTTGATGTTGCGGCGCGCGCCACCACCCGTGCACACGATTACCGGATCAATCCGCATGGCATAGAACGGCGCCTGCGCGATCGGGAACAAGGTCTCCGGGTTACGCCCGAAATCGGCATCATTCCTCGCTGCACAGGCCGCGTTGTAACGCTCAACTTCCGCCCGCAACTTGGCCGGATCGCGGTTGATCTGCGCTGCCAACTCTTCCAGCGTATCGGCCTTCTGGATCCACCCCTTCTCCACTTCCACCGAATTGTCATCTGACCACTTGTAACCGCGCACCACCGGGTTCCAGCTCATCACTTCAACCACCAGCTTGTTGTACTGGCAGGTGATGGCATCAAAGATCATATGCACCGGCTGCGCACGGTAATGCGGGGTGTCCACCCAATGACCATGCTTCTTTTCCTTGTAATGCGTGAGCTGCAGCTCCGCGGTTTCGTTGTAGAAGCGCTCGGTGTTGGCGTCCACCTCAATCCAGCTGAAGCTCTGCCAGAAGAAGTTGCGCAGGAAGCCATTGACGAAGCCTTCCGGCTTGAAGCCCGGCCAGATGCCCCCCGACTGGCCCTGGTTGCGCATATGCCATAGATCTGCGCCGGCTTTTTGCAGGATCTTGATGCCGTCGCCAGTGTTGTGCGGTGTACCCAGTGGCGCCGGGTTGGCCAGACCGAAGTAATTGCGCTGCATATCCAGGTTGGCCTCAAAACCACCGGTCGCCATCACCACGCCCTTGTTGGCACGGATGGCCACGCGCTGGCCGTTCCGCTCGGCGATGACGCCGAATACTTCCAGCGTATCCGGGTCCTGCACCAGATCCTTGAGCGGCGACTCGTATGCGATCTGGATACGCGGGCGCAGACGGATGTTCTCGCGGAACGCCAGATACACGCCGGACGGGATCGGCAGGATGGTGGCGGTGCAATGCACGGCCTCACGCGCACCAAACTCCGGGAACTCCAGCACCGCGTCGCGCTCGGAGAAGCCGGTGCCGTGGATGAACTGTGCACCGGCCTGGGCCGCACGCTCCTGGATCCACGGTTCCAGTGCTTCCATCGCCTCCGACCACGGCACCAGCATGTCTTCCGGGATCGGGTTGGCCACACTCATCTTGCGCTGGTACTCGGCCAGCACCTTGGCGTTCCTGGTGATCAGCAACGACTGCCCGGCAACGCGGCTGTTGCCACCGGTCTCAGCCTCATTGGCCTTTTCCAAGATGAGGATGGACAGATTGGGGTCCAGATCGTGCGCCTCGATGGCGGCGCACATGGCCGCCAGGCCGAAGCCGGCGATGACGAGGTCGTACTGCTGGTCCCACTGGTTGACGGCGTTGCGACTGGCCATGGTTCCCCTCCGGGAGATTGCGATGACCCGACTATCGATGCCCTACCCCGATTACCGCCAACCAATTCGAGTACGATCCACAACCATTGGTTGTTATCGCGCATCGCCATGGACCTCCGCCAGCTCCGCTACTTCCTGTCCGTGGTCGAACACGGCAGCTTCACCCGCGCCGCCGCGGCTACCGGGCGCACCCAGCAGGCCTTGAGCAAGGGCATCCAGGCGCTGGAGCAACAACTGGGCGCACGCCTGTTCGAACGCGGCAGCCGTGAGGCCCGGCTCACCGACGTCGGTCGCCTGCTGATGGAACACGCCCAGCCTGCCCACGACGCGGTGCGCCGCTTCGAGGACCGCCTGCAGGAGCTGCAGACCGGCGCCGAAGGGCAGGTTCGCATCGGCACCGGCCCCAGCACTGCCGGCTCGCTGGTCGCCCCTGCGGTGCTTGCCCTGCGCCGCCACTGGCCGAAGATCGGCATCCACGTCAGCGGCGGCATCCTGCCCGAGCTGCTGCCCAACCTGCTCGCACGCGAGCTGGACGCGGTGGTCACCCTGCACACCTTTGGCGATGGCGACCCCGACCCACGCATCAATAGCGAAGTGTTGATGCACGACGAATACCGCGTGCTCGCCAGCGTGCGTCACCCACTGGCAAGGCAACGCGACATCACCCCGGCACAGCTGCTGGAGCAGGCATGGATATTCGGCCGCCGCCTCGGCGCAGTGGAGAGTGCGTTCCGCCAGCGCTTCCACGAAGCAGGCCTGGAGCCGCCTCTCAACACTATGGAAAGCGGCTCACCGGAATTCATGCGCGCGATGATCCGCGATGGCGGTTACCTCACCTTGCTACCCAGCCGTTTGGCGCAGGCCGAGCTGCTTGCCGGACAGTGGGTGAAGCTGGACGCACCAGGGTTTGCGTGGCAGCGGCCGGTAATGGTTTACACGCGCGACGGCGAGCCGCAAAGCGCACCACTGGCGAGGTTTCTGCAGGCGCTGCGGAATGCGGCGGAATTGGCGCGGGTGCGGGAAGTGGAGTGAAAGTGCGAACAAGTATGTCGAAGCGTTTGATCAACTCCAAATTCTTCAGGCGAACTGGATGGACCGATGGAAGAATCATCGCGATCACGGCATTCCAAACGCCAATACGCCCGCCGGGAGAGGGGTGTATTCGATATCACCGTGAAGAAACGGCGCTAAACAGGGAGGGATAAGGTGATCGCCTTCCACGCCAAAGATCGCAAGTCTTTGCTTGCACGAAAAATAATTTCCGTTTAAAAGTGAATTTAGAGTTGGCATACTCGGGTTTACACCGCTTTTAGGCGGTCTACTAAGAGTTAGGCGCGCAACAGACTATGACGCAACTCGTTTGGGAACCTGTTGACTTACTCAGCATGCTGGGCGTTGCTCCCGCTGTAGGAGAGCATGAGACTTCTCACCAGTACGTGGTAGAGCAGGGCCCTGCCCGACTTCAGCTCACCATTTGGCAATACGACTCTGATGTAGAAGTTCTGCTCTCGGTGGCACCTCTGCCCGACCCGGTGCTCAGGTACTCCATGCTTGGCTGCCCTGGGATACGCGCTATAAATGACAAGCGCGGCAATTTCCTTGAGTTTGCCGCTGCCAACACCTTTACTGGACGTTACGATGGGTACTCGGTTGTTCCCTATGGGTTGCGGCTGTGGATTGAGCCACAGATCGTGCTTGAGCCGTTCTCGCACCGCGCCTAACAATTCATTCAAGCCGACGCCGCTTCGCGGCGCGGCTTAATTCTGGTGTTAGGCCGCAATCAAGGAACACACGTGTCAAAGACCTTTCAATGGCTGGTAGTTCGCGGCCGCGTTGGCATTCGGAGCGAAGATTCGCGAGTTATTCTTGAATTGGATCCCGAGGGCTCCGCCTATTGCGTGCTTTCTGCGCAGGACACTCAAGAAATCTCTGCGATCATCACTGATCAAGCAAGGACGATTTGGGAAGCATCTGATGTCGCTCAGGAACCTCCCGCGGAGATTGATGGTAACGCCTACCAGGCGTGCTCACTCCGTACGGAATCTGGAACGCTTCAACTGATCGTCCACGACTCAATGCCGCTCTTGGCCCTCTCGCTTCAATCCGGTACTTCCTGCAGCATGAACATCACTCAAGCGGTAGCCCTTGTGCAGATATTGCAGCACATGGGTAAAACCCTTCGGAGCTGCGAGAATGCTGGGGCGGCCTAACAATTCATTCAAGCCGACGCCGCTTCGCGGCGCGGCTTAATTCCAGAGTTAGGCGGCGGTGCGTTGGGTTGGCTGGCCCCGCTCCTTTCAGCAGCAACATCGGCAAGTCAGCGGTCGGCTCCGGATAACAGTTCCAACTATTCCTGGCAGCGGCTAGCCCGCCACTTCGTCTTACGCCTCACTGCTCTGCCGCAATCATTTCATCGCACTTCGGCAGCAACGCTCGGCAAGGTTTCCGGGGCAAGCTCCATTCCGCAAGCTGTGGCATGATCGGTTCGCATTGGCTTGCACAAGCAAGGCAGCATTGGCCTGGGGAGCGGCAAGGGCCACCGCCGCCTAACAGTTCATTCAAGCCGACGCCGCTTCGCGGCGCGGCTTAATTCCGGAGTTAGGTGCTATGGAGAGTTCCCAGACGTTCCCAACAAAGAGCACGGCTGTTTTATGCAGCTTGGCGGCGCTCCCGGATGGCTCGTTGAGGGTGGTGCTCGATGACGCTCGTAAGGGACAAGAACCGGGTGTTTGGGCATATCAAAGCTTGGTTACCTTCAAGGACTATTCACCCGGCACCCTTGAGGACTTGGCTGCACTACCCGAGGAAGAGTTGGCAAACTTCGGTCATTACGTGCTGGCACGTCTGCTCGCTAGCAATGGGCTAAGCACCTAACAGTTCATTCAAGCCGAACCCGCTTCGCGGGTCGGCTTAATTCCAGAGTTAGGTGCCTTGGGAAAGACTGCCCGCAGCTGGATCGAACACACCGCGGACTGGCGCGATGAGCCGATGGCCTACTGGGTTCACTTTGAGCTTGGCGGTGCCGCGTGGCGCGCGGCCGAGTCGTACAGCCCGCCAGCCCCAAGAGCCGAGGGTCGCAACGGCTATCCGGTACTTTGTGTCGAGTCGCAGGGTTTTGTCTTCCGCTTCTCTTCCGCAGCACAGATTGCGGAGTGTGTAGATATCCTTGGGCGTAAGCCCCTCCCGACATCGCGCCGGCTATCCGCCATTCGTGGTGGTGGGCATGGCCCCAATAGTCACTGGCTTAGTCGGTTGCCCGGCCACATCAAGTCCCCCAAGATTCGACAACATGCCGTGGAGGATCTCCGCTCAGTGATCTCTGCCATGGCACCTAACAGTTCATTCAAGCCGAACCCGCTTCGCGGGCCGGCTTAATTCCAAAGTTAGGGCTCATGAAAGCTATACCTCATGGCGTTTGGCTATTTCGTGATAGACCTATCTTCGACGACAGACGTACTTGGCTTGAGCAGAGAAATGGATCTTGGGCGCAGACTCCGTTCAACCGCGCCGTAGGTTTGAAGCAGGACGAGTTCGGATGCCTCAACTATCGCGGCATGCTCGCCGAGCTAAAGGGACCGGCACAATCTATTTCACAGGTATTGGCTCGTTTCTACGGCCATCGACTCATGTCAATCCGGTCAGTTTCAGCAGTACCACTAGATCGCGCCAAAGGCATTGCTGTGCTATCCGCCCCGGGGCTACGTCTTCGTTCGGTCCCCGGCATCGCCAAGCTGGTTGCCATCGTTGGCATTCAAGCTGATGATGAGCCCTAACAGTTCATTCAAGCCGAACTCGCTTCGCGAGTCGGCTTAATTCCAGAGTTAGGCATCAGATCATGCGCATCGAGAACGTCGAGATCTACTCAGACCAATCGAGTATGCCCGTTGTCCGGCATCCTGGTCGCAAGTTCCCGGGATTGCTTGTGCAAGGCGACACTCTTCATGCGCTATGCGTCCAGACTGCCGTGGCGCTCTCAGATAGTCCTGACGCAGTAGATGAGCTTCGTGATCTACACGGCACCCTGCTCGCCATGCTTGAGCACTATAAGTCCGTACTCGATGAGCATCAGATCAGCCTCCCTTTCGTGGAGACGCCTGATGCCTAACAGTTCATTCAAGCCGAACCCGCTTCGCGGGTCGGCTTAATTCCGGAGTTAGGCGTCATGGACACATTCCGGCGGTTGTTCGAAAAGCCAGCTTCAGCCTCTCTGCACTCTGCACTACAAGAATGCGGTGACGTGATTTCCGTGTTAATGAAGGGCACCGCCTCGACTAAGCCCTACTTTGAAGGAGCCGACTTTCCGCTAGAGGAACTGTCTCAAACAAGTGAGTTTGAGGTCGCACTCTCCAAGCTCGGCCAGGTCTGTGCCTCACGGCGCGCCGCATCAGCACTGGATCGCTTGGAGTTCGAGGGGTCACTTACATCTGTGCTTGTTCAGGGCGGGTGCCATGGCCAGGGGAGCCTGCCAAAGCAAGAAGGCAGGCATCTCGTGGAAAATGGAGTGGCCGCGCTCTTCCCGGAGCCATTTGATGAACTTCTGGTCCTCCGCATGGATGATCCAGAATGGTCAGTACTTACCAGCCAAGCTACGATTTCCAAGTCGTACTTTTGTTGGCAGGGCGCCAGAGGTTTATGGTGGTTTCTTTGCGTCACCGACTTCGATTGACGCCTAACAATTCATTCAAGCCGAACTCGCTTCGCGGGTCGGCTTAATTCAGGTGTTAGGGGGCTTGGATGTCGCGAGGTGTACGAAGTCTTCTCAACATCCTCATTGCTGCTCAGGCGGCAGTGCTTCTGGCACCAACCTCCATCATCTGCGCTGTAGGTTTGCTTTTTTCCGCAATTCTACTCGCGCGCAGCCCAACCAATGTCGCCTTGTGGATGCTAGTGGGCTGTGTCGTATTAATGACCTACTCGCTGTTTTCTCTGTGGTGGCTATTATTCAAGTACCGCTCCATTCATATTTCAAGAATTCCCCGTTCAATCTGGTCCGGACTAGCTTTTGGTGTGGTCGCAGCACTGACGCTTAGCTCTCCTCATCTGATCGCAGTAGCTTCCGGGAAAAACTCAATTGGATACAGTGTCAAATACATCCTCGGCTTTGGCATTGGCCCCGTCATTTTCTTGGTGACCGTGCTTGTCACCGTCTGGTACCGTGGCAAACATACCCCCTAACAGTCCATTCAAGCCGAACCCGCTGCGCGGGTCGGCTTAATTCCAGAGTTAGGCCGCTATCAGGAGGACTCGCAAGATGGAATGGACACAGACAGACGCAATCGCACAAGCCATTCTGGCACCGGATCTAAAACGTCAAGAAGAGACTCGGCAGAAGCGAGCAATTGAGGCAGCGCACCTTTCGCGCAAGCGCAAGGTAGCTTGGTTTGCTCTGGTTGGCTCAGCCATCGGCGCCGCTGCGGCATACCTCAGCGGCACGAGCTTTTCGGTCGGAGTGATTTGGGCTGGGCTTGCCAGCTCCGCATTAGGCTGGCTTCTCACGCACCGGGCTGCGGCCTAACAGTTCATTCAAGCCGACGCCGCTACGCGGCGCGGCTTAACTCAGGCGTTAGGCGCCAATAGAGGGATCAAGATGTCTTGCTGGATAGCTCAACGAGATCTCGAATACTCTCCCAAAGGCAGCAGTGATCGCTTCAAGCTGTCCATTTGCATATCTGCACCGTTTGAGCTGGCGGAGGCATCGGTTAATTTTTCCTTCCAACCCGGGGCCGCTGGGTGCACAGTGCAAACGTTTGGACTTCCCAAAGACGTTACAGAGACAATTTATGGTGCCGACAGCATTCAAGCACTTGAACTGGCTTGTAACGTCGATGGTCTGTTGCGCCGTTTCCGTAGAGACTTTGATCTCTATTTTCCTGACGGAGAACCGTACTTTGAGGATTAGGCAGCCGAGTGTCCACGCTTTGGCGCCTAACAGTTCATTCAACCCGCCCCCGCTTCGCGGGTCGGCTCAACTCCAGGGTTAGGCCTTATGAGTAGCATTGCATCACCTCAAGCTTTAGTTCTGTCACTGGTCCGGGGCT
Source organism: Stenotrophomonas sp. STEN038 (assembly GCF_056759895.1). Lineage (NCBI taxonomy): Bacteria > Pseudomonadati > Pseudomonadota > Gammaproteobacteria > Lysobacterales > Lysobacteraceae > Stenotrophomonas > Stenotrophomonas sp. STEN038. The sequence continues at coordinate 2,102 of NZ_JBRRDW010000002.1, read as the reverse complement.
TATGGGGCGAGGTCCATCCGCAGCTACGCCAAGCTTCCATTGAGGCGGATGAAACCACGTGCATTGTTCGGCTGCGCTTCGAGTACGACGGAGAAGCCAAAGGCCAAGCGCAAGAGAGTTGCTCATGTGCTGCGGCGGAAGTCATCAGTGACTTTCCTGATTCTTGGGACTTGGACGAGGAGCATGTGGCTGCACCCTTTCCCTCTTCACTCGCGCCATTGGAGCATCTTGTTTATCGCCGCTGGGAGCCTGATGATGCAGCCTAACAATTCATTCAAGCCGACGCCGCTTCGCGGCGCGGCTTAATTCAGGCGTTAGGCCTCATGTCAGATGACCAGCAAATCGATCTAGAGAAGCGCCTTCTAGCTGTTGCCTTGTTCAACCTGCGGGTTCTTCTTGCAAGTCACATCGACCCCGAGGAGAAAAGCCCAGCGAGTGATGCCGCATGGCTTGCTTACTCTCTTCACAATCAAGCGCTCTCGGTGCTTGATGGGCAAGCATTCGATGTAACGCAGGCACTACAAGCAGTAGAGCGACTCGAACCAAGGATTGGGACCGCCTATGTGCAGCAATTTCGGCAAGCCGTTCTCAATGAGGCCTAACAGTTCATTCAAGCCGAACTCGCTTCGCGAGTCGGCTTAATTCCAGAGTTAGGCCTCATGAGAAAGTGTCACTTCCATATTGAGATCTTCGCCCCTTGCGGCCTTGCTGGCATCGAACCCTACCTTGCCTCGTGCAGGATGTTGCTCGAGCCGTGGACATCGGGCTTCAATGGGCAAATTATTCTGAGATACGTAGGCTCGGATGAGACAGACTTCGCCATGGATCCTTCCACAGAGAAGACCCTGAACGCCTCTGGTTTCTTCTACTGTGGAGCCCAAGAGGCGTGGATGGATTTGGAATCATTGAGTGGCGCCTTGCGCCATGCAGGCTTTCCGCATTGGATTGGCCTGGACGACGATGAAGCTCAGAGAAGCTTCTCGATCCAGTACAAGGTAAAGCCAGGGCCTCTCTCGCGAATCGAGTATGAGGCCTAACAATTCATTCAAGCCGAACCCGCTTCGCGGGTCGGCTTAATTCCAGAGTTAGACACCACTCCATGCACCCCAAGACTCTCTCCATTCTTCTTCTGGCCATTTCTTCTGTTACGGCCTGCTCGCGGGCTCCCGCACAGGAAGCTGTCGTTATGGATCCAAACGATATCCAGATCGCACCGTATCAGCATGACGACCTCCCGCCGCAAATGCTTGCTCGCATTCGGGCCACAACGGACACGTTTGAGAGCATTGATGGGATGAGCTACGAAAAGGCTGTGAACCTGTACAAGCGTGACCTCAATCCCGAGGAGAACCTAGTCCTGTGGGAGGAGATGGTAAAGGCCTACAAGTCATTCTGTCAGGGCAGATGCAGCACTCCGGATGAGCGTATGGACGTTTATCGCACCCTCTTACTCCGCTCCATGTTCTCAAACGAGGAAGCATTGGCCAGGTCCAACTTAAAGGTCCTTAGCCCTTCTGAGGCCAATACAGTCATGCAGCACTATCGGCTATCACCAAAGCCAATCGGCGTTGTGCAAAGCAAATAGGTGATGTCTAACAATTCATTCAAGCCGACGCCGCTTCGCGGCGCGGCTTAATTCAGGCGTTAGGCGCGAAAAATGCATATCCGCATCTTGCAGGTTTTCTTTCTGGCGACACTGACTTCATACTCAAGTTCTGCAGTGAGCTCGCCCCTTCTAAGATCTCTAGCGACAGAGCTTCGCGCAATGCGTGCGCTTCCGATGGCCACACCGACCAATGCGAGGTGTCCCAGTGACACTGCGCCGCTCATAGGCTTGAGCCAGAACCAACTGCAAGTCGCGCTAGGCAAGCCCGACTTCATCAGCGAGTCGGACCGCAGCTGGACCTACTTCTTCACCAGTCCGGTCCCACCCCACCAGTTTGGCGGAGGCCACCCGGAGTTAAGCTTTGCATTCGGGACAACTAAGCGGGTGGAGTTCCCAGGATTTCCTAGACAGAGCTAGCCTCTGTTGGGGGTAGCATTGGGAGACAGTCATGTCTGCAGGCAAGATCACCAGCAAGACCCGGCAAGCCTACAAATTC